>NZ_JCBATA010000074.1:0-40806 GCF_059816245.1 Frankia sp. RB5 | reverse complement strand
GATTCCGCTTCCAGGACGTGAGCATCCTGTCGGTTTCGGCGTGGGTGACCCGCCGCTGTTCCTGAGACCAGGCCCGGTGCCGTTCGGCCAGCGCACGATTGTACACGTAGCGCACGCAGCCGAAAGTACGGGAAAGCTGCGTGGCCTGTTCCGGTGTCGGGTAGAAGCGGTAGCGGTATGCCCGCTTCACCACCCGATTCCCCATACCCGAAAGAATACATCATGCCGCTGTCATCCTGACGCCGGAGCTGATGCGCTAACCCCGCCCTGAAGGGCGCGGCCTGCGCGCTACGTTTCCCGGTCATAGGGCTCCAGCTCCACTTCTACGGCTCGTAGTAGAAGGCCGGGTTCAGGGTAGGCGCGGGTGGACGGCGCGTGTGGCGGCTTTCGTCGTGGATCTCCCTCACGGTGTGGGCGTGCCGTCCCTGACCTGCTCGGGTCGTGGTGGTAGGCGCGGCGTCGGCCGTCCGGTGGGTGCGCTTTGGTGGCGTGGTCGCGCCCGGTCGGGCGGCGCTCCGGTATGAAGTGATGGATCGGGTGCACTGTGTCACGCTGCCGGTGTGGGGGTGCGGGGGCGCGGCGTCGGTCGCGACGGTGCGACGGGGACGCGACGGTGAGCGGCACCGGCGACGCGGGTGCGGGCGGGCCGAGCCGGCGGGGTCTGCTGTGGCGGCTCGGCGGCTTCGCGTGTGTCGGCGCCACCGGGCCTGGGCGCGCGGGTCGATGGGCCGCGGGCGGACTCGTCGCGGCTCTGGCGGCGGGGCTCGGCAGCGACAGCGCGGGGCGGAAGGCCACTGCGGCGGCGGGTGGGGTCAGTCAGGGTGACGAGGGACAGGCGACTCGCGGGGACAGGGGCAATCCTGGCGATCCGGGTGATTCTGGTGATCCGGATGACAGCCTGGTCGGACCGGACGTCCTGTGGGAGTGGGTCGAGCGGATGGCGGCGTTCGGCCCCAGGCTGCCCGGCTCGCCGGCGCACCGCCGCCACATCGACGATCTCGACACCCGGCTGCGTGACCTGGGGCTCGCGGTCAGCCGGCAGCGGGTCCCGCTGGACCGCTGGCTCGCCCGGACCTGGGCGCTGCGGATCGTCGACGCCCGCGGCGCGACGACGGTGGTGCCCGTCGCCGCCTACCGCCCCTGCTCGGGGGAGACGTCGAGCCGGGGCGTCACCGGCCCGGTGGTGGACGTCGGCGCCGGTGCGGAGGAGGACTACCGGGCCCGGCCCGCGGTGGCCGGCGCGATCGTGCTCGCCGACGGCGGCATCGCCCGGCTGAGGGCCGACGTCCTCGCGGGGCTCGCCCTCGACGTCGCGCCGCCGAACGCCCGCGCCCGGTTCGCGACCGAGGACTACACGCGGGTATGGCTCGGCGCGCCGCCCCAGCCCGACCTCACACTCGCCCGCCGGCGCGGCGCCATCGCCATGATCGAGATCCTCGACCTGCCCGCCGCGCTCGCCGCCGGCCAGTACACCCCGCACCAGCAGGCTCACGCCGGCCTGCCCACCCTGCACGTGGACCGCGACCAGGGCGCCCACCTGCGCGCGCTGCTCGCGGCCGGGCCCGTCCAGGCGACCGTCATGCTCACCGCCCAGCGCGACGGCACCGACGTCGACTACCTCCTGGCCCGCCAGCCCGCGAGCCACGCCGGTGCCACCGGTGGAGGCGGTGTCGTTGGTGGAGGCGGTGTCGTTGGTGGTGGCGGTGTCGTTGGTGGTGGCGGTGTCGTTGGTGGTGACGGCGACACGGTGCTGGTCGCCACCCACACCGACGGCCAGAACGCGGTCGAGGAGAACGGCGGGCCCGTGCTGCTCGCGCTCGCCGAGCGCCTCGCCCGCCACCCGCCCCCGCCCGGCGGCCGCGACGCGCTGTTCCTGTTCGCCCCGGCCCACATGGCCGCGGACTCGGCGACGATCAAAACGGACGCCTTCCTGCGCGCGCGGCCGAGCCTGCTCGCGTCGATCAACGCCGCCCTCGTCGCCGAGCATCTCGGCGCCCTGGCCTGGGACGACCAGGACGGCACGATGCCCTACGGACCGCGCGGGCGTAGCGAGCCGGCCGTCGTCGCGGTCGGTAACAGCGACGCCCTGCGCGGACTCGCGTGGGCGGCGGCGCGCGCGCACGGGCTCGACCGGATCGCGCTGATGCCGCCGTACGAGGACGGACTGTACGGCGAGGGCACCTTTCCCTACCGGCTCGGGCTACCCACGGTGGCCTTCCTCAGCGGTCCGGCTTACCTGCTCCAGGTCGGCCCGGGCGACCAGCTCGACAAGCTCGACCGGCACCTGCTGCACCGCCAGGCGACCTTCCTCGCCGATCTGCTCGACCGGATGCTGCGCCGCTGACGCGAACAGGGCGCCACGGCGCTCCCGGTATGCCACGGCGCTCCGGACGCCGCGGCGTACCGGGATCGGCGGCGGACCAACGTCCGCCCGGCCGGCCTCAGACGTCCAGGGGTGGGCTCGTGCGGGCGGGGATGGCGAGTCGGTTCCAGGCGTTGATCGTCGCGATGGCGAACAGCAGGTCTGCGGCCTCCTTGTCCGACCAGTGCTTGGTGACCTGGGCCCAGGTGTCGTCGCTGACGCCGTCCGGGCCGAGCCGGGTGGCCTCGTCGGTCAGGGCGAGGGCGGCGCGCTCCCGCTCGTCGAAGAACGGCCCCTCCCGCCACGCGCCGACCGCGAACAGCCGCCGGCTCGACTCGCCGGCCGCCAGCGCGTCCCGGCTGTGCATGTCGACGCAGTACGAGCAGCCGTTGAGGATCGACGCCCGCAGTTTGACCAGTTCCAGCACCGTCGCGTCGACATGTGCGTGGATGTAGGTCTCCAGGCCCATCATCGCCTTGTAGCCCGCGGGCGCGAGCTTCGCCAGGTCCAATCGCTGTGTCATGTGTCTGCTCCTTCCGAACGGCCGGGCCTGTCACCGCGGCCGGCCGGGCCGCGTCGGGCGACCCGTCGAGAGGAAGGACGGCCCCGTCCGGGGAAACGTGACATGGCTCCGTGACCTGCCCGGACGCCATGACCCGCCGGGCGGAACGCGGTGCCCGGACGCCGTCACCCGCGGATGCCATGACCAGCCAGGACGGGCAGCCCGCCCCCGCTCGTACAGGCTGCCCGGCGGCGTCGCCGCTCACCCGTCCCGGCCACCGCCGAGGCTGTCGGCCGCGGCGCGCAGTGTGGCGGCCAGGGCATGCCGGGGCAGGTCGGCGAGGCGCGCGGTGAGGAGGTCGGGATCGGGAGCGGCGGCGTGCACGGCGGCCATCGCCTCGCGCTGGGACGGCGCCTGGCCGGTGCCATCCCGGGTGATCCGGATCAGGCCGTCGCGCCAGACGTTGCCGAGCCGGCCGTGGGCGCGGTCGAGCAGCCAGCGGGCAAGCCGGCCGGCGGGGTCGAGCGTCGCCGGGTCCACCGCGGTGAACGTCAGCAGCGCCCGCTGGCCGTCAGGCGTCGCGACCACCTGGTCGCGCTCGGGGGTGCGCGCCCATTTCGCGGCCAGCGGGGCGAACTCGTCCGTTCCTGGCGCGCCACCCCGGCGCGTGCGGGCGGCGGGGTGCCCAGCATCGACGATCACGGCGAGGTGGGCGGCGTTGACCGCCAGCAGCAGCCGGGTCAGCCAGGGGCCGGGATCGTCGGTCAGGTCGGCGACGACGCACGGAGCGGGCCCGGAACCGCCCGCGGCGGCCGGCAGCCCGCGTTCGAGCACCGTCTCCAGACGCGCGTGCGTGGCGCCGAGGGCCGGTCGGTCCCCGAGGAACACCGTCCGCCCGCCGGACCCCCCGTCCCGCCCGCCGGACCCCTCGTCCGCCGCCGCGGCCAGGAACCGGCCCGCCGCCTCGAGGACCGGCTCGGCGAGCGGTGCGGACCGGCTCTCCTCCGACAGCCGGCCGTGGGTGTAGATCGCCCGCGTCACCGGCTCGCGGCCGGCCGGCCGTTCCAGGCGCTTCCAGGTGGCCGGCGTCGGCTGGCAGACGTACATGTCGGCGCGGGCGCCGACCGCCTCCGCGCCGTCGTAGGTGTGGAACGCCGGCCAGATCGCCTCGAAGACGAGGCCCTGGTCGAGCAGCGCCCGCTGCACCTTGCCGCCGAGCGCGGGCGTGCGCTCGCTGTACCCGTAGGCGACGAGGACCCGCCCACGTTCCCGGTCGGCGAGGGCCTGCGCGCCGCGGGCGGCGAACAACGCCACCCCGGCCGCGGTGTACGGCGGGTCGGTGAAGGCGAGGTCAGCGGACGCGGCCACCGACGGCGGCAGCCCGAAGCGCAGATCCGCGTACCGGCAGCGCACCCGCACGCCGAGCCGGGCGGCCGCGCCGTCGAGGTATTCCAGCAGCTCCTCGTCGATGTCGACCACCGTGACCGACGGTCCGCCGCCCCGGACCGCCCCCCCGCCGCCCCGCCCGGCGGAGCCCGTCCCGTCGCCGCCCCTCGCACCCGTGGCAGCCGCGTCAGCCGCCGTGCCCGCGCCCGCCGTCCCCGTGGCGAACAGGGCGACGGCCAGCGACGTCAGGTCGTGGTCGCCGACGCACAGCAGGTGGGCGCCGCGCAGGTCGTAGTGCGTCCACAGCCACACCGCCCGGCGCACGACCGTCGCCGCGGTGGCGGGTACATGGTCCAGCTCGGCGCGGGGGCGTGGAGCCGCGGCGATCAGCTCGTGCATGGTCGTCGTCAGCGCGCCGCGGCGGCCGATCTCGGCGGCCAGCGGGTCGATCGACGTCGCCGTCCGCAGCTCCGCATAGTCGATCATGTCCCGGTATCGGTCGACGGTGCCCGCGCGCAGCACCAGCCGCCCGTCGGCGGCGGGGCGAAGATCGTCACCGAGGCTCGCCAGGATCTCCTCGACCGAGCGGCGCGGCAGGCCCGAGTCCTGCACCAGCGCGCGCAGCGTGTGAGGCCGCTCGGTCAGGGCCGCCACCACGCGGCGCGGGGCCCGCGCGTGCACCCGGTAGCCGTGTAGCAGCGTCGCGAGGGACTCGTCCGGCGCGGGCGCGGTGCGGGAATCGGTCATCGCACCAGCCTGACATCCCACGCCGCGCGGTGATTTCCCGGTCCTCGCGGCGCCAGTTACCCTCGTAGCGTGCTGAGAAGGCTGGATCTGCGAGGTGCGACGCCCGCCGCGGCGGAGGTCCGGCGGCTGCTGCCGCGTGCTCCGATCGACGTGGACGTCGCCGTCGACGCGGTCCGCCCGGTCTGCGACGACGTGCGCGCCCGAGGCGACGCCGCTGTCCTCGACGCGGCCGAGCGGTTCGACGGCGTGCGGCCCCCCGCCCTGCGGGTACCCCCGGCCGCGCTGGCCGCGGCGGCCGAGGCCCTCGACCCGGCGGTGCGCGACGCGCTGGCCGAGGCGATCCGCCGCGCCCGGCTGGTGCACCGCGCCCAGCTGCGCGAGCCGGTGACGATCGAGGTCGCCCCGGGGCTGACGGTGACGGAGCGCTGGGTGCCCGTCGAGCGTGTCGGGCTGTACGTGCCGGGCGGGCGGGTCGCCTACCCGAGCAGCGTCGTGATGAACGTGGTCGCCGCGCAGGAGGCCGGCGTCGCGTCGCTCGCCGTGTTCTCCCCGCCGCAGCGTGACAACGGCGGCCTGCCGCACCCGGTCGTGCTCGGCGCGTGCGCGCTGCTCGGCATCGACGAGGTCTACGCCGCCGGCGGCGCCCAGGCGATCGCGATGGCCGCCCACGGCACGGCGAGCTGCCCGCCGGTCGACGTGATCACCGGCCCTGGCAACGTCTACGTCACCGCGGCCAAGCGGCTGGTGCGCGGCCTCGTCGGCGTCGACGCCGAGGCCGGCCCGACCGAGGTCGCGATCCTCGCCGACCACACCGCCGACGCGTCGTTCGTCGCCGCTGACCTCGTCGCGCAGGCCGAGCACGACCCGATGACCGCCTGCCTGCTCGTCACCACCTCCGTCGAGCTCGCCGACGCGGTCGACATCGAGCTCGGCAAGCAGGTGCCCGCCACCCGCCACCGGGCGCGCGTCGAGGAGGCGCTGGCCGGCCAGGGGGCGATCGCGCTCGTCGCCGACGTCGACGCCGGCCTCGCCGTCGTCGACGCCTGGGCCGCCGAGCACCTGGAGATCCAGACCGCCGACGCCGCCGCGGTGGCCGCCCGGGTGCGTCACGCCGGTGCGGTGTTCGTCGGTGCCCACACTCCGGTCCCGCTCGGCGACTATCTCGCCGGCTCCAACCACGTCCTGCCCACCGGCGGCACGGCGCGCCACTCCGGCGGCCTGTCGGTCGCCTCCTTCCAGCGGCAGGTCCACCTCGTCGAGAGCACGCCGGACGCCCTGCACGCCGTGTCCGGGCGGCTGCGCGCGCTCGCCGGCGCCGAGGACCTCACCGCACACGCCGATGCCGTGGAGGTTCGATTCCGTTGACAGCCCAGGCAACCGGATTCGGCGGCGCCGTAGCCGCACCGGTGGGGGACGACCGGCCCTGGCGGCCGTTGGATCTCGACGGGTTGCCACTGCGGGACAGCCTGCGCGGCCAGTCCCCGTACGGCGCGCCGCAGCTCGACGTGCCCGTCCGACTCAACACCAACGAGAACCCGCACCCGCCGTCCATCGGGCTCGTCGACGCGCTCGGCAAGGCAGCGACGCTCGCTGCCACCGAGGCCAACCGATACCCGGACCGCGGTGCCGACGCGCTGCGCGCCGATCTCGCCTATTACCTGACGCCGGACGCCGGTTTCGGCGTGCACACCGCGCAGGTCTGGGCGGCCAACGGCTCCAACGAGATCCTCCAGCAGCTGTGCCAGGCGTTCGGCGGCCCGGGGCGGGTCGCCGTCGGCTTCGAGCCGTCCTACTCGATGCACCGGCTCATCGCCCTGGCCACCGCCACGGAATGGGTGGCCGAGCGGCGAGCGGCGGACTTCACGCTGTCCGCCGAGGCGGTCGCCCGGGCGATCGAGCGGCACCGCCCGGCGCTGCTGTTCCTGTGTTCGCCGAACAACCCCACCGGCACCGCCCTGCCGCTGGACGTCGTCGTCGCCGCCTGCGAGGCGATGCACGCCGTCGGCAGCGGGATGGTCGTCGTCGACGAGGCGTACGCGGAGTTCCGCCGGGCCGGGGTGCCCAGCGCGCTGACGCTGCTGCCGCAGCACCCGCGGCTGATCGTCACCCGCACGATGAGCAAGGCGTTCGCGCTGGCCGGGGCCCGGGTCGGCTACCTGGCCGCGCACCCGGCGGTCGTCGACGCGCTGCAGCTGGTCCGGCTGCCTTACCACCTGTCGAGCTTCACCCAGGCCGTCGCCCGCACCGCGCTCGCGCACGCCGACGAGCTGCTCGGCACGGTCGAGTCGGTCAAGGCCCAGCGGGACCGGATCGTCCGCGAGCTGCCCGCCCTCGGGCTTCGGCTCGCCCCCAGTGACGCCAACTTCGTGTTCTTCGGCGTCTTCGGTGACCAGCAGGCTGTCTGGCGGGCGCTGCTGGACGCCGGGGTGCTGGTGCGCGACGTCGGCATCGACGGCTGGCTACGGGTCACCGCCGGCCTGCCCGGCGAGATCGACGCGTTCCTCGCCGCGCTCACCCGCGTGCTGGCCGGCGCCGACGTCGACGCGGACGGCCGCGTCACACTCGCCACCCGCTGATCTCCGTCCGAACCGGTCCCGTCCGAGAGGTCCGAGTAACCCCGATGGCCCGCACTGCCCGTATCGCCCGCAAGACGCTGGAGTCCGACGTCCTGATCGAGCTGGACCTGGACGGGACGGGGGTGGCGAGCTCCGACACCGGTGTGCCGTTCTTCGACCACATGATGTCCCAGCTCGGCAAGCACGGTGGCTTCGACCTCACCGTGCGGACCCGCGGTGACCTGCACATCGATGCCCACCACACGGTCGAGGACACTTCGATCGCGTTCGGGACCGCGCTGCGCGAGGCGCTCGGGGACAAGGCCGGCATCCGCCGTTTCGGCGACGCCACCGTGCCGCTGGACGAGGCGCTCGTGCAGGCCGCCGTCGACCTGTCCGGCCGGCCGTACTGCGTGCACGTCGAACCCGACCTCGTCGGGATGATCGGCACCTACGACACGACGCTGACCCGCCACATCTTCGAGTCGATCACCGCCTCGGCGCGGATCGCGCTGCACGTGCGGGTGCTGTCCGGGCGCAACGCCCACCACGTCGTCGAAGCCCAGTTCAAGGCGGTCGCCCGGGCCATGCGCGACGCGGTGGCCCTCGACGCGCGCGTCGCCGGCGTGCCCTCGACCAAGGGCGTGCTGTGAGCGGGGCCGCCGGCCGGCGGGTGGTGGTGCTCGACTACGGGTCGGGCAACCTGCGCTCGGCGCAGCGGGCGCTGGCCCGGGTCGGCGCGGACGTCACGGTCACCGCCGACCTGGACGCGGCCCGCGCCGCCGACGGGCTGGTCGTGCCCGGCGTGGGTGCCTACGCGGCGTGCATGGCCGGCATCGACCAGGTCGGCGCGGGCGCGGTCGTGCGGGAGCGGCTCGCCGCCGGCCGGCCGGTGCTCGGCATCTGCGTGGGCATGCAGGTCCTCTATGAGCTCGGCGAGGAGCACGGGGTGCGCACGATCGGGCTCGGCGTGCTGCCCGGCCAGGTGCGCCGCCTGGCCGCCCCGATCCTGCCGCACATGGGCTGGAACACGGTTCGCCCACCCGCCGGCTCCGCGCTGTTCGCCGGGCTGCCCGCGGACACCCGCTTCTACTTCGTCCACTCCTACGCGGCGAAGGCCGACGAGGGTGCCGGGGACACGGTCGGCGAGCACGGCGAGCCGTTCGCCGCCGCGGTCGAGCGGGGGCCGCTCGCCGCCACCCAGTTCCACCCGGAGAAGTCCGGCGACGCCGGCGCCCACCTGCTCGCGAACTGGCTCGGTGCCCTGTCCTGACAGCCGCCAGCCGCCAGCCGCCCGTGACCGCCCGCTGTGGCGCGGTCACGAAAGTGCGGGCCCTGGCGGTGGTGGCGGCCGTGACGGGCTCGCCGGCGGCGGTTATACGCAGATGGCCGGCACCCGGCCGCTGGTGAGGGCGTCGGGGACGGGGAAGCCGAGCCGTTCCAGCAGTGTCGCGAGCTTGAGGTCCAGCTCGATGCCGACGATCGTGACGGCGCGGATGCCGTAGCTGCGGAAGTGCGTGCTCGGCTGGTCGACGCTGAACCGGGTGGCCCCCTGCCGGTCGGTGTGGATCGTGACGCGCAGCGGGGCGTGCAACAGCACTCCGGGGTCGTGGCGGAACATCCGCTCGGCGATCACGTGGTTGCCCATCAGGTACTCCACGCAGCGCCCCTCGTCGCCGGCCGCGCGCAGCATCCAGCCGAAGTCGCCGCGCCAGTAGCGCAGGAAGTCGGTGGTCGCGTGCGGCGCGGTGGCGGCGCGCACCTCGTCCCAACTGGGCCGGCCGGCGGCGAGAGCGGCGAAGCGCGTCTCGTCGAGGGTGGGGACCGCCTCCTCGAACCGGCGCACCGTCTCGTCGTAGGACAGGCCGGTCGCCACCGACAGTCGGTGAACTTCGTAACACACGGTGTCGACCGGGCGCGGGACGTGACCGCTGCCGACGGTGGGAGCGGACCGTGGATCTGGGTTGGTCATCTCGCGGGCCTCCCGTCCGGGTGGATGCCGGCGGCATGCCGGGGCGCGCCGCGTCCGGATCGCCGGGATCCCCGTCGTCGGTCGGGTTGAAACCCGGGCCGGACGAGCGGTCCCCGATCCGGTGGCGGATCCTTGGCCTGCGGGAAACCCGTAGGGTGGCGCTCATGGCTCTGACTCTGCTGCCCGCCGTCGATGTGGCCGACGGCAGCGCCGTGCGCCTCGTCCAGGGCGAGGCCGGTTCCGAGACGTCGTACGGCGACCCGCTCGAGGCGGCGCTGACCTGGCAGCGGGACGGCGCCGAGTGGATCCATCTGGTGGACCTCGACGCCGCGTTCGGCCGGGGTTCGAACCGGGAGCTGATCGCCAAGGTCGTGCGCGCGGTGGACGTCGCCGTCGAGCTGTCCGGCGGCATCCGCGACGACGACTCGCTCGACGCCGCGCTCGCCACCGGCGCCACCCGGGTCAACATCGGCACGGCCGCGCTGGAGAACCCCGACTGGGTCCGCCGCGCGATCGACCGGGTGGGGGAGCGGATCGCCGTCGGGCTCGACGTGCGCGGCACCACCCTCGCGGCCCGCGGCTGGACGCAGGAGGGCGGCGAGCTGTTCGACGTGCTGGCCCGCCTCGACGCCGACGGCTGCGCCCGGTACGTCGTCACCGACGTCCGCCGTGACGGCACCCTGACCGGCCCGAACGTCGAGCTGCTGCGCTCGGTGACGGCCGCGACCGACCGCCCGGTGGTGGCCAGCGGCGGCGTGTCGTCGCTGGCGGACCTCACGGCGATCGCCGCCGTGCCCGGCGTCGAGGGCGCGATCGTCGGCAAGGCCCTGTACGCCGGCGCCTTCACCCTGCCCGAGGCCCTCGCCGTCGCCGGCGGGGCGGCGGCCCCGCCGCGGGGGCAGGAGCGTTGACCCTCGCTGTCCGGGTCATTCCCTGTCTCGACGTCGACGGCGGCCGGGTCGTCAAGGGCGTGAACTTCACCGACCTGCGCGACGCGGGCGACCCGGTGGAGATGGCCCGTCTCTATGACGCCGAGGGCGCCGACGAACTGACGTTCCTCGACATCACCGCCTCCAGCGGCGACCGGCGGACCACCTACGACATCGTCGCGCGCACCGCGGAGCAGGTCTTCATCCCGCTCACGGTCGGCGGCGGTGTCCGCTCCGGTGACGACGTCGACCGGCTGCTGCGCGCCGGTGCCGACAAGGTCGGGATCAACACCGCCGCCGTCGCCCGCCCCGAGCTGGTCCGCGAGTGCGCGCACCGCTTCGGCAACCAGTGCATCGTGATCTCGGTCGACGCCCGCCGCTGCCCCGACCCGGACGGGCCCCGCTTCGAGGTGACCACCCACGGCGGACGCAAGGGGACGGGCATCGACGCCGTCGCCTGGACCGCCCGCGTCGTCGAGCTCGGCGCCGGCGAGATCCTGCTCAACTCGATGGACGCCGACGGCACCCGGGACGGCTACGACCTGGAGATGATCACAGCGGTGCGCGCGGAGGTCGACGTGCCCGTGATCGCGAGTGGCGGCGCCGGTGATCTGGCGCACTTCGCGCCGGCGATCGCAGCCGGCGCGGACGCGGTGCTCGCCGCCAGCGTCTTCCACTTCGGCCAGCTGCGCATCGGCGAGGTGAAGGCGGCGCTGCGCGGCGCGGACGTTCCCGTGCGCTGATCCGGCCGGTGCCGACGCCGCGGGCGCCGGCACGGTGACGCGCGGCAGGCACACGGGTTGGTACGGAGGATACGGATGGGTCGGCGGCTGGCGGGTGGCGACCGAGGCCCCGGGGTCCTGGCCCTCGGCTTCGCGAGCCTGTGGCGGGGCGTGCGGGGCGAGCCGCGGATGTTCGCCCTCGCCGCTCTCGGTGGCAGCCTGTTCACACTGACCGGGGTGGCCAGCTCCATCGTCCTCGGGGAGGCCACGGACCGGGTGCTGATCCCGGCCGTCCGCGACGGCCACGCCGACTGGTCGGCCGTCGCGGTGGCGGCCGGGGCGCTCGCGCTCGTCGGACTCGTCCGCGCGCTGGGCATGTTCCTGCGCCGCCTCGCCGGCGGAGCGGTGGTCTTCCGGCTGCAGGCCCACGACCGGCATGCCGTGACCCGCCAGTACCTGCGGCTGCCGCTGTCCTGGCACCAGCGCCACTCCACCGGAACCTTGCTGTCCAACGCCAACGCGGACGTCGAGGCGATCTGGTCGCCGCTCATGCCCCTGCCGTTCGCCCTCGGAGCCCTCGTCATGCTCGGGGCGGCGCTGGTCCTGCTGCTGCTCACCGATCCGGTGCTCGCGCTGATCGGGTTCGTCGTGTTCCCCGCGTTCGGCGCGCTCAACGTCTGGTACGGCCGGCGGGTGTGGCCGCGGTACGCCAGCGCCCAGCGGCTGCGCGGCAAGGTCAGCGCGGTGGCGCACGAGTCGTTCGACGGCGCTCTCGTCGTGAAGTCGCTGGGTCGTGAGGAGGAGGAGACCGTCCGCTTCGCCGAGCAGGCGACCCGGCTGCGCGACGCGATGATCAGCGCCGGGCGGCTGCGCGGCCTTTTCGATCCGCTGGCGGACGCGCTGCCGAACCTCGGCATCCTGCTTGTCCTGCTGGTCGGCGCGATGCGGATCCGTTCGGGGGCGATGGACGTCGGGCAGCTCGTCCGGGTCGCCTACCTGTTCACCCTGCTCGCCTTCCCGCTGCGTGCCTTCGGCTGGGTGTTCGGCGATCTGCCCCGTGCGGTGGTCGGCTCCCAGCGGGTGGGCTCCGTGACCCGCGCCCGCGGCGAGGACCAGTACGGCGCCCGTGGCCTGTCGACCACCGGCCCCGCGGCACTGCGCCTGGACACGGTCGGCTACGTCTACCCGACCGCCCACCTCCCGTCCGACGACGCTCTCGCCGCCGGCGACGACTCCGCCGCCGATGACTCCGCCGCCGGCGACGCTTTCGCGGCCGAGGGCGCCTCGGCGGCCGGTGGTGGTCCCTCCTGCGCTGGTAACGCCGGCGGGCGGCGCGTGCTGGACGAGGTGAGCTTCGAGGTGGCACCGGGCAGCGTCGTCGCCGTGACCGGCCGCACCGGTGCCGGCAAGTCGACACTGATGGGCCTGCTCGCCCGGCTCGTCGACCCAGGCCACGGCGCCGTGCTGCTCGACGGCGTGGACCTGCGGGAGCTCGCGGCCGGCGAGGTCAGCCGGGCCGTCGCGATCGTGCCGCAGCAGGCGTTCCTGTTCGACGACACTGCCCGGGCGAACATCACCCTCGGCGCGGACGTCACCGATGAGGAGGTCTGGGCCGCACTGCACCGCGCCCAGGCCGCCGGGTTCGTCGCCGCCCTGCCCGATGGCCTCGACACGCGGGTCGGGGAACGCGGGACGACACTGTCGGGCGGCCAGCGGCAGCGGATCTGCCTGGCTCGAGCCCTGCTGCGCAGTCCCCGCCTGCTCGTGCTGGACGACGCGACGGCCAGCGTCGATCCCCGGGTGGAAGCCGAAATCCTGGCCGGCCTGCGGGCCAGCGCCGGCACCTCGACCGTGGTCGTCGTCGCCCAGCGCCGCTCGACGATCGCGCTCGCGGACGAGGTGATCCACCTCGATGGCGGCCGGGTGATCGGGCGTGGTCGACACGAGGACCTGCTTGCCTCCTCGCCGCGGTACGCGGCCCTTCTCACGGCCTACGAGGAGGCCGCCCGCGCCGCCGGCGCGGACCTCGCGCCGGAGACACCCCCCGGGCCACCACCTGGGCCGCATGAGGACCCGCCGGGTGATCCGCGGCCCGAGGAGCGGGTCGCGGAGGCAGCGCCTTGACGTCCTCCATCCCGCACACGCGGCCCGCCCCGTCCGCCCCGTCCACGCGGCCCACCCCGGAGCCGTCACCGGTGCCGCCGCCCTCGGTGGGGCCGCCGTCGCTGGCGTCGACGTTGCGGCGGCTGCGGGCGATCTCGCCGGGGCTGACCCGCGGCCTGCTGGGCACGCTGGCGCTGGCCCTGGTGGCGACCGTGGGCAAGGTCGTCATTCCGGTGGTCGTGCAGCAGATCCTCGACCGCGGCCTGGCGGGCGACACGGTCGATCTCGGCCTGGTCGGTGCTGCCGTCGGGACGGCCGCGGGGGTGATCGTGCTGACCACGGTCGCGACCTACCGGATGAACCTGCGGCTGTACCGGGTGTCGGAGGGCACGCTGGCGACCCTGCGGATCCGCGCGTTCCGCCACATCCACGACCTGTCGGTGCTCAGCCAGTCGGCGCAGCGCCGCGGGTCGCTGACCGGCAGGGTGACCAGCGACGTCGACCAGATGTCGCAGTTCCTCCAGTTCGGTGGCGTGATGCTGCTGGTATCGACCGGGCAGATGCTGCTGGCGACGGTGCTGATGCTCGTCTACTCCTGGCCGCTGACGCTGCTCGTGCAGGCCTTCTACATCCCGATGTTCCTGCTGACCCGGGTGCTGCAGCACCGCCTCGCCCGCCGCTACGCGCTGGTCCGGGAACGGGTCGGGGACCTGCTCGGCGCGGTCGCCGAGGCGGTCGTGGGCGCGCCGGTCGTCCGTGCCTACGGCATCGGCGAGCGCACCGCACGGCGCATCGACGGGTCCATCGACCGCTACCGGTCGGCGCAGACCTCCGCCCAGCGCCTCGTGGCCGGCGTGTTCTCGCTGAGCGAGCTCGTCGCCGCGCTCGCGACGGCCGCGGTCGTCGCCGCCGGGGTCGCGCTGGGCGTCGCCGGCGAGATCAGCACCGGGCGCCTGGTCGCCTTCCTGTTCCTCATGACGCTGTTCGTGATGCCGATCCAGTCGATGACGGAGGTGCTCAACGACGCCGCGAACGCCTTCGCCGGCCTGCGGCGGGTGCTCGACGTCCTCGACCTGCCCACGGACGTGCGAGACCCGGCGCTCGGCCTCGCCGGGCCCGCCGCGGCGAGCGTGGACGGCGAGGCGGGCGCGCGGCCGGGAGCGCCCGCCGGCCGGGACCTGCCCGCCGGCGCCCTGGGCGTGCGGTTCGCCGCCGTCGGGTTCGCCTACCCGCAGGGGCCGCCCGTGCTGCGCGACATCGATCTGGAGATCGCGCCGCGGACCCGGGTCGCCGTGGTCGGTGAGACGGGCTCGGGCAAGACCACGCTGGCGAAGCTGCTGACCCGTCTGATGGACCCGACCAGCGGCGCCGTTTCCGTCGGCGGTGTGCCGCTGCCCGAGGTGAGGTTCGCCTCGCTGCGCTCGCGGGTGCTGCTCGTGCCACAGGACGGCTTCCTGTTCGACCTGACGATCGCGGACAACGTCCGCTACGGCCGTCCGGAGGCCGACGACGCGGACGTAATGACCGCCTTCGAGGCCCTCGGTGTCGCTGACTGGCTGAGCGGGCTGCCCGCGGGCGCACGGACGCGGGTCGGCGAGGGCGGCTCGCGGCTGTCGGCGGGTGAGCGCCAGCTCGTCGCGCTCGCCCGGGCCTGGCTGGCCGACGCGGATCTGCTGGTGCTCGACGAGGCGACCTCGGCGGTGGACCCGCAGACCGAGGTGCGCCTCGCCACCGCGCTCGCCGAGCTGACCCGCGGCCGCACCTCGGTGACCATCGCCCACCGCCTGTCCACGGCCGAGGCCGCCGACGAGGTCGTGGTCGTCGACGCCGGACGGATCGCGCAGCGCGGTCACCACCGCGACCTCGTCGCACGGCCCGGCGTGTACCAGCGCCTGCACCGGTCGTGGGCGGCGGGCATCGGGTCGGCCGCGGGTGGCGCCGACCGCCTCGCCGTCCCGGCACCGGCCGGGCCCGCGGACGCCGACCCGGCCGGGCCGGCGGGGCGGGCCTGGCGGAGAGCAGAATGAAGCCGTGACCGATCGTCCCAGCAGCGCTCTGGATCCCGCCATCGCCGCCCGCGTGCGCCGTGACGGCGCGGGGTTGTTCCCGGCCATCACCCAGCAGCACGACACCGGAGAGGTGCTGATGCTCGGGTGGATGGACGACGAGGCGCTGCACCGGACGCTGACGACCGGCCGGGCCACGTACTGGAGCCGCAGCCGCCGCGAGTACTGGGTCAAGGGAGACACGTCCGGCCACCAGCAGTGGGTGCGCTCGGTAGCGCTCGACTGCGACGGCGACGCCGTCCTGCTCCGGGTCGACCAGATCGGTCCGGCCTGCCACACCGGCACCCGGACCTGCTTCGACGCCGATCCGCTGCCGGCCCGCGTGGGTAACCCGCCCGCCACGGCACAGGCGGGCACCGACCGATGACAACCGGGCGCATCGTCCCCGACCGGGCCGGATTCCACGCCGCCGCTGCGGCCCATCCGGTCGTCGCCGTCACCCGCCGCCTGCTCGCCGACGGGGAGACCCCGGTCGGGATCTACCGCAAGCTTGCCGGTGGCCCGGGAACGTTCCTGCTGGAGTCCGCCGAGCACGGCGGCGAGTGGTCGCGCTACTCGTTCGTGGGCGTGCGGGCGGCGGCAACCCTGACCGAGCGCGACGGGCAGGCGGTCTGGGTGGATGGCACCCCTCCGCCGGGCGTGCCGACCGACGGCGATCCGCTGGACATCCTGCGCGCGGTGGAACGCCACCTGCGCGCGGCGAACGGCCCCGACGTCCCGCCGCTGATGGGCGGCCTCGTCGGCTACCTGAGCTACGACATCGTGCGCCGCATCGAGCGGCTGCCCTCGCACGCCGTCGACGACCTCCACCTGCCCGAGCTGCGGATGCTCCTGGCCACCGACCTGGCAGTCCTCGACCATCGGGACGGCTCCTGCCTGCTGGTGGCCAACGCGTTCACCGGCCGCGAGGCGGCCCGCGACGGCGGTGCCACCGCGGTCGCCGGCGCGGCGGACCTGGACGCGCTGTACGACGACGCGGTGGCCCGCCTCGACGCGATGACCAGCGACCTGGCCAAGTGGAGCGAGCCGACGGTGGCGACCACGACGGGCGCGGTCACCGGCGTCGGGGAGTTCGTCTCCGCCACGCCGCCGGGGGAGTACCACTCCGCCGTCGGGCGGGCGATCGAGGAGATCCGGGCCGGGGAGTGCTTCCAGATCGTGGTCTCCCAGCGGTTCGAGCGGGCCACCGCCGCCGATCCGCTGGACGTCTACCGGGTGCTGCGGACCACCAACCCGAGCCCGTACATGTACCTGCTGCGGTTCGGCGACCACGATGTGGTCGGCTCCTCGCCGGAGGCGCACGTCAAGGTCACGGGCCGGCGCGCCCTGCTGCATCCCATCGCGGGCAGCCGCCCGCGGGGGACGACGCCGGAGCAGGACGCCGAGCTCGCGGCGCAGCTGCTGGCCGATCCGAAGGAACGGTCCGAGCACGTGATGCTCGTCGACCTGGTCCGCAATGATCTCGGGCGGGTCTGTGTGCCCGGTTCGGTGCGGGTCGTCGAGTTCGCCGCTGTCGAGCGGTACTCGCACATCATGCATATCGTCTCCACGGTGATCGGTGAGGTGGCGCCGGAACGCAGCGCCGTGGACGTGCTGACCGCGACGTTCCCGGCGGGCACGCTGTCCGGGGCGCCGAAGGTCCGCGCGATGGAGGTCATCGACGAGCTGGAGCCGACCCGCCGTGGCGTGTACGGCGGCGTGGTCGGCTATCTGGACTTCGGTGGCGACCTGGATACCGCGATCGCGATCCGCACCGCCGTGCTGCGCGACGGCATGGCCTACGTGCAGGCCGGCGCCGGGATCGTCGCCGACTCCGATCCGGCCACCGAGGACCTGGAGAGCCGCACGAAGGCGGCAGCGGTCCTGCGCGCGATCGAGGTCGCCGAGTCGCTGCGGCCGCCGGCATGACCCCCGACGGCCGGCCGCCCACCAGCCCGACCGGCACCCGCCACGCTGATCCCGCCGGGCGCCCGCCGACCTCCGCCGACCGGCAGGGATCGCAGGCCGACCGGCAGGGGCGGCGGGAGCGGGGTCTCGCCGTGCTCGGCTGCCTGCTCGGGTCGGGCCTGGTCCTGGCCTGCGGCGGGGCGACCTGGGTCTCCGCACGGATCGGTGCCCCGCACTCCGGCCAGGACGGCTCCGCCGTGGCGGCGCCGCTCGCCGTCCACTGGACCGGTAACCGACTCGCCTCGGCCGCGACCGCCCTCGCCCTGCTGGGGCTCGCCGCCGTCGTCGCGATCGTCGCGACCCGCCGCATCGGGCGTACCGTCGTCGGCCTGCTCGCCGCCGCCGCGGGGATAGGCGTCGTCTACGTGACCGCCCGGATCGGGCTCGATCCGCTGCCGGCCCTGCGGCGCACCGACGAGGTCCGCCCGTTCGCCGTCGGCGGCCAGGCGTCCATCACCGACATCCATCGCACGGCCGGGCCGTGGCTGGCCATGCTCGGTGGCGTGCTGCTCACCGCCGCCGGCGCGCTCGCCGCCGCGCGCGGCCGCCGCTGGCCGGTGATGTCCGGCCGCTACCAGGCCCGCGATGCCAGGCCGGTCGACGCCTGGGACGCGATCGAGCGGGGCCACGACCCCACCTGATCACCGGGGCCCACCGCGCCGGCCGGCCCCCCGCCCCCCACTACGGCTCGCCGGCCCGGACGAGACCGGGCGCAGGCCACCGCCCGGTCGGTTCGACCCGGCCGGGCGCGGGGCCGGCGCGGGAGGCAGGACAGGCAGGCCAGGCAGATCCGGCGCGGCCGCGAGCGCCGCCAGCGCGCCGCGCTGGCGATCCAGGTCGGCCTCCAGCAGGCTCATCAGTGTGTCCATCCGGGCCAGGCGGCGGCGTAGCCCTTCGAGCGGATCGGCCCGCTCGTCGGCGGCGCCGGGCGGCGCACATCCCGACAGCGACGGCAAGGAGGTGGGGCGAGTGTCCATCGGAACTCCCTCGATCTCGAACGCGTGTTCGACTATAGGGGATCGCGGGCGGGTTCGGCCAGCGCGCCGCGCCAGCCGGCGCGGCGAGTGGCGCGGCGGGCGGATCCGCCCGGGCGTGGCGGCCGGTCCCGCGGATGAGGGTGGCTGGTCGCGGGTGGTAGCAAGGCGCGGGTGCCTCGGGCCCGCCATGGCGCACTGGCCTACCATCGGCGGCATGACCGCGACAGCCGCGAGCGCGGGTCGATGAGCGTTCTCGCCGAGATCCTCGACGGGGTGCGCGCCGATCTGGCCGCGCGTGAACAGCAGACCTCCCTCGCAGACCTCAAGCAGCGCGTGGAGCGCGTCCCCGACCCCAGGGACGCCCTCGCCGTCCTGCGTGACTCCCCGGTGTCGGTGATCGCCGAGGTCAAGCGCCGCTCCCCGTCCAAGGGCAGCCTCGCGGCCATCGCCGATCCGGCCGCCCTGGCCCTCGACTACGAGGCCGGTGGCGCCGCGGCGATCAGTGTGCTGACGGAGGGCCGCCGGTTCGGCGGCTCGCTCGCCGATCTCGACGCCGTGCGGCGGGCGGTGGACGTCCCCCTGCTCCGCAAGGACTTCGTCGTCTCGCCCTACCAGGTCTTCGAGGCTCGCGCGCACGGCGCCGACATCGTGCTGCTCATCGTCGCCGCGCTCGACCAGCCCCGGCTGGTCGGCCTGCGCGAGCGGATCGAGTCGCTGGGGATGACCGCGCTGGTCGAGGTCCACGACGAGGCCGAGCTGGTCCGGGCGCTGGACGCCGACGCCCGGCTGATCGGCGTGAACGCACGCGACCTGCGCACCCTGGAGGTCGATCGGGGCACCTTCGCCCGGCTGGCCCCGATGATCCCGGCGGGTGTGCTCTCGGTCGCCGAGTCCGGCGTACGCGGGCCGCACGACCTGCTCGCCTACGCGGCGGCCGGGGCGGACGCGGTGCTGGTCGGCGAGGCCGCGGTGACCGGTGATCCCCGCCAGACCGTCGCGGACCTGGTGGCCGCGGGGGCGCATCCGGCGGCCCGGGTCGGACGCTGACACCCGGCGCCGGTGTCCACAGCCGGTGCGGTGTCCACAGCCGGTGCCGGCGTCGGCGTCCCGCCGGTCCGGACCGATACAGTCAGGACCGTGTCCAGTCGAACCGCTGCTCCGTCAGCCTCTCCCGCCGCGGCCTCGTCCGATCCGACCGAGGTCGGCACCGGTCGTCCGGGCGTGGGGGACTGGCAGGCGTTCCCTGACGCGTCCGGGCATTTCGGGCGCTTCGGTGGACGGTTCGTGCCCGAGGCGCTCATGGCGGCGCTCGACGAGCTGACCGAGTCCTACGACCGGGCCCGCACGGACGAGGCGTTCACCGCCGAGCTCGACGATCTGCTCGCCACCTACGCCGGGCGGCCCACGCCGCTCACCGACGCGCGCCGGCTCACCGAGCGGATCGGCGGCGCCCGCATCCTGCTCAAGCGCGAGGACCTGGCGCACACCGGTTCACACAAGATCAACAACGTGCTCGGTCAGTGCCTGCTGACCCGCCGGATGGGCAAGTCCCGGGTCATCGCCGAGACCGGCGCCGGCCAGCACGGGGTGGCCACGGCCACCGCCTGCGCGCTGCTGGGCCTCGAGTGCGTCGTCTACATGGGCGAGGAGGACACCCGTCGGCAGGCGCTCAACGTCGCCCGGATGCGCCTGCTCGGCGCGGAGGTCATCCCCGTCACCTCCGGCAGCCGCACCCTCAAGGACGCCATCAACGAGGCGCTGCGCGACTGGGTCGCGACCGTCGACCGGACCCACTACTGCATCGGCTCGGTCATGGGGCCGCATCCCTTCCCGATGATGGTGCGCGACTTCCAGCGCGTGATCGGCGTGGAGGCCCGCGCTCAGGTCCTCGAGCGCATCGGGCGCCTGCCCGACGCTGTCGTCGCCTGCGTCGGCGGGGGATCCAACGCGATGGGCATCTTCCACCCGTTCATCCCCGACGACGGCGTCGCGCTGATCGGCTGCGAGGCGGGCGGGGACGGCGTCGCCACCGGGCGGCACGCGGCGGCGATCGCCGGCGGCTCGGCGGGCGTCCTGCACGGCATGCGGACCTACCTGCTGCAGGACGACGACGGCCAGACGCAGGTGTCCCACTCGATCTCCGCCGGGCTGGACTATCCCGGCATCGGTCCCGAGCACTCCCTGCTGCACGAGACCGGGCGGGCCAGCTACCGCGTGGTCGACGACGCCGCCGCCATGGAGGCGCTCGCGCTCGTCGCCCGCACCGAGGGCATCCTCGTGGCGATCGAGAGCGCGCACGCCTTCGCCGGCGCCTTCGGGGTGGCCCGCGAGCTCGGCCCGGAGGCGACGGTCCTGGTCAACTGCTCGGGCCGCGGCGACAAGGACGTCGACACCGCCGCTCGCTGGTTCGACCTGCTCGATCCGGAGGCCGGTGGCGAGCCCGCCCCCGGCGAGGACGCGCCCGCGCGCGGCTGACCGAGCTCATCCACCCCGGCCCCCGCGGGCCCGACGGAGAACGGACGCACGATGCACAGCCGGTTGGACGCGTGTTTCGCGGCGGCCCGCGAGGAGGGCCGGTCGCTGCTGGTCGGCTACCTGCCGGCCGGGTATCCCACGGTCGACGGCGCGATCGCCGCAATGCGGGCGATGGTCGAGGCCGGCGTCGACGTGGTGGAGGTCGGCCTGCCCTACTCCGACCCGACGATGGACGGGCCGGTCATCCAGGATGCCGCCGACGCGGCGCTGCGCGGCGGGGTGACGACCCGGGACGTGCTGCGCACCGTCGAGGCCGTCGCCACGACCGGCGCTCCGACCGTCGTCATGACCTACTGGAACCCGATCGACCGCTACGGCCCGGCCCGCTTCGCCGTCGACCTCGCCGCCGCCGGCGGGGCCGGAACGATCACCCCCGATCTGCCGCCCGAGGAGGCGGGCCCCTGGCTCGCCGCCAGCGCCGAGCACGGCCTGGACTCGGTGTTCCTGGTGGCCCCGAGTTCGTCGGACGAGCGGATCCGGCGGGTCGCCGGTATCGCCCGCGGGTTCGTCTACGCGGCCTCGCTGATGGGCGTAACCGGGGCGCGCGCCGAGGTCGGGGAACAGGCCGCGAGCCTGGTCGAGCGGGTCCGCGCGGCGACGACACTGCCGGTGGCGGTGGGTCTCGGGGTCAGCACGGCGGCCCAGGCCGCCCAGGTCGCGGGATTCGCCGACGGCGTCATCGTCGGCTCCGCGCTGGTGCGGGTGCTGCTGGACGCCGAACGCCGCGGCCTCGGTGAGGCCGCCGCTCTGGACGGCATCCGGGCCCTGGCCGCCGACCTGGCGGCGGGGGTGCGCGCGGCCGTGCCCGCGTCCGCCTGACAACCGTTCGCCACGTCCCGATCGCCGTCGACCCCAGGCGCCGAGATAGCCTGACCACCGTGGTAGTCGCCGCCATCCCCAGTCCGTCCCGCGGTGTGGTGCATCTCGGGCCGGTGCCGCTGCGCGCCTACGCCCTGATGATCATTATCGGGATCGTGGTCGCCATCGTGGTCACCGGCCGCCGGCTGCGCGCCCGCGGCCTGGAGCCCGAGATCGCCAGCGAGATCGCCTTCTGGGCGGTTCCCTTCGGGATCGTCGGGGCCCGCATCTACCACGTCCTCAGCACGCCGGACCCCTACTTCGGCGCCAACGGGCGCGTGGGCGACGTGGTGAAGATCTGGAACGGCGGCCTCGGCATCTGGGGCGCGATCGCCGGCGGCGCCCTCGGCGCGTGGATCGCCGCCCGCCGCCTCGGGATCAGCCTCGCCCTGTTCGCCGACGCGGCCGCGCCCGGCATCGTCCTGGCCCAGGCCATCGGCCGCTGGGGGAACTGGTTCAACCAGGAGCTGTACGGTCGGCCCACCACGCTGCCCTGGGCGTTGCACATCGACACGGCCCATCGGGTCTATCCCGACATCGCCACATACCACCCGACGTTTCTCTACGAATTCCTCTGGAACCTCGCCGTCGCCGGGATCCTGTTCTATGTGGACCGGCGTCACCGCCTCGGCCGCGGGCGCCTGTTCGCCCTGTACGTGGCCCTGTACACGTTCGGCCGGCTGTGGATCGAGTTGCTGCGCATCGACACGGCCGATCACGTGCTCGGCCTGCGGGTGAACGTCTGGACGTCGATGCTGGTCTGCGTCGCGGCGGTCGTCGCGCTGGTGGTCAACCGCAGCCCCGTCGACCAGGACGTCTCCGCGGCGGAGCAGCGGGAGCTCGGCCTCGCGGGCAGGGGCGCCCGCCGCCCCGCCGGCACGTCCAGCGGGTCCACGGGCGCAGGCGAGGGCGAGACCGTGGGGGATGGTTCGCCGGCGGACGACGGCGCGCCCACCGACGACGCCACGGACGGCACGTCGAGCCAGGCTGACGCGCCAGGCCAGGCGGATGCGCCACGTCAGACGAATGCGTCGAGCGAGGCGAACGCGTCGAGCACCGGGACGCGATGAACGCGGGGTGACGTCTCGGCGGCGATGCCATTACCGGGCCGCTCGGGGGGATGCCGGGAAATGTGACGTTATACGGCTGTGATCTCCGGGACATATATGATCAAGGCGTATCGCCGCTACGCGTGGCACACTCGACGGGAGGCATACAGCCGCTGGGCCAGCGTCGTCATGCCATGATCCACCCTCGGACAGCGTCGTCCGCCTCTCCTTCAGCCCCTGAAGACGGACAGGACTTCGCCGGATGCCGAGTGCGCAAGGTCTCTACGACCCCACCTTCGAACACGACGCCTGTGGTGTCGGCTTCGTCGTCGACGTGCACGGTCGTCGCAGCCATGAGCTGGTCGACCAGGGCCTGACCGTCCTGCGCAATCTCGATCATCGCGGCGCGTCGGGCAGCGACCCGGATACCGGCGACGGGGCCGGCATCCTCGTCCAGGTCCCGGACCTGTTCCTGCGCGACGTCGTCGACTTCGCGCTGCCGGCCCCCGGGCGTTACGCGGTCGGTATCGCCTTCCTGCCGCAGGTCGCCGGCGAGCGGGACGAGGCGGTGCGCACGATCAGCCGCATCGTCCGCCAGGAGGGCCTGCGGGTGCTCGGCTGGCGCGAGGTGCCCACCGTCAGTCACATCGTCGGGCACGCGGCCCGCGAGGTGGAGCCGCGGATGCGCCAGCTGTTCCTCGCCCTGCCGGGCAGCCTGGCGGGAACCGAGGCGAACGGTGTGGCGGGTGCGCAGGCGCCGGCCGACGGCGGCGACGGTGGGTTCGACGTGGCCGGCCTGGAGCGGCGCGCGTTCTGCGTGCGCAAGCGGATCCGCCGGGAGACCGGCGTCTACATGGCGTCGCTGTCCTCGCGCACCCTGGTCTACAAGGGGATGCTGACCACCCACCAGCTCTCGGCGTACTTCCCGGACCTCGACGATCCCCGTTTCTCCAGCGCCATCGCGCTGGTGCACAGCCGGTTCTCGACGAACACCTTCCCGAGCTGGCCGCTGGCCCACCCGTACCGCTTCGTCGCCCACAACGGCGAGATCAACACCGTTCGCGGCAACCGGAACTGGATGCGGGCCCGCGAGGCGCTGCTGGCCAGCGACCTCATCCCCGGCGACCTGTCCCGGCTGTCCCCGATCTGCGCCGAGGGCGCGAGCGACTCGGCGAGCTTCGACGAGGTGCTGGAGCTGCTGCACCTGGGCGGGCGCAGCCTGCCGCACGCGGTGCTCATGATGATTCCGGAGGCGTGGGAGAACCACGCCGAGATGGATCCGGCGCTGCGCGCCTTCTACCAGTTCCACTCGACGCTCATGGAGCCGTGGGACGGCCCGGCGTCGATCGCCTTCACCGACGGCACGGTCATCGGCGCCGTCCTCGACCGCAACGGTCTGCGCCCGTCCCGCTACTGGGTGACCGACGACGGCCTGGTCGTGATGGCCTCCGAGGTCGGCGTGCTCGACATCCCGCCGCACAAGGTGGTGCGCAAGGGCCGGCTGCAGCCGGGCCGGATGTTCCTCGTCGACACCGCGCAGGGCCGCATCGTCAGCGACGAGGAGGTCAAGACCGAGCTGGCGAACGCCGCGCCGTACGCGGAGTGGCTGCACGCCGGGCTGATCTCGCTTGATGACCTGCCCGACCGCGAGCAGGTCATCTACGGCCACTCGTCGGTGCTGCGCCGTCAGCAGGTGTTCGGCTACACCGAGGAGGAGCTGCGGGTCCTCGTCGCGCCGATGGCGCGCACGGGCGCGGAGCCGATCGGCTCGATGGGCACCGACACGCCCGTCGCGGTGCTCTCGGCCCGCCCCCGGCTGCTGTTCGACTACTTCACCCAACTGTTCGCGCAGGTCACGAACCCGCCGCTGGACGCGATCCGGGAGGAGCTGGTCACCAGCCTCGGGCGCACGCTGGGTCCGGAGGGCAACCTGCTCGCGCCGAGCCCGGCGTCGTGCCGGATGGTGCACCTGCCCTACCCGGTGATCAGCAGCGGCCAGCTCGCCAAGATCGTTGGCATCAACGACGACGGCGACATGCCCGGCTTCGCCTCGGTGACGGTGCGCGGCCTGTACGACGTCGACGGCGGGGGAGAGGCGCTCGCTGCGCGGCTCGACGAGATCTGTGCCGGGGTCAGCGAGGCGATCGCGGACGGCGCGCGCATCGTCGTGCTCTCCGACCGTGACTCCGACGAGCGCAAGGCGCCGATCCCGTCGCTGCTGCTCACCGCGGCCGTGCACCACCATCTGATCCGGGAGCGGACGAGGACGAAGGTCGGGCTCATCGTCGAGTGCGGCGACGCCCGCGAGGTCCACCACATCGCCCTGCTCACCGGCTACGGCGCGGTGGCGGTCAACCCCTACCTGGCGTTCGAGTCGGTGGGCGGGCTGATCGCCGAGGGCGAGGTCGTCGGCGTCACCCCCGAGCAGGCCGAGAAGCACCTGATCAAGGCGCTCGGCAAGGGCGTGCTGAAGGTGATGTCCAAGATGGGCATCTCCACGGTCGCCAGCTACACCGGCGCGCAGGTCTTCGAGGCGATCGGCCTCGCCCAGGAGTTCGTCGACCGCTACTTCGTCGGCACCCCGTCGCGCCTCGACGGCGTCGGCCTCGACGTCGTCGCCGCGGAGGTCGCCGCCCGGCACCGCCGGGCCTACCCGCGGGTCTCCTCCGAGCTCGCGCACCGCGGCCTGGAGGTCGGCGGCGAGTACCAGTGGCGGCGCGAGGGCGAGATCCACCTGTTCAACCCCGAGACCGTCTTCCTGCTCCAGCACGCCACCCGCACCCGCCAGTTCGACGTCTTCCAGCAGTACACCGACAAGGTCGACGAGCTGTCCCGGGAGAACTCGACCCTGCGCGGCCTGTTCGAGCTGCGCACGGGCGTGCGCCCGCCGGTGCCGATCGACGAGGTCGAGCCGGTCTCGGAGATCGTCAGGCGGTTCGCGACCGGCGCGATGAGCTACGGCTCGATCAGCGCCGAGGCACACGAGACGCTCGCCATCGCGATGAACCGGCTCGGCGGCAAGTCGAACACCGGTGAGGGCGGCGAGGACGCCCGCCGCTTCGTCCCCGACGCCAACGGTGACCTGCGCCGCAGCGCGGTCAAGCAGGTCGCCTCCGGCCGCTTCGGCGTGACCAGCGACTACCTGACGAACGCCGACGACATCCAGATCAAGATGGCGCAGGGCGCCAAGCCCGGCGAGGGTGGCCAGCTGCCCGGCCACAAGGTCTACCCGTGGATCGCGAGGACACGGCACTCCACCCCCGGCGTGGGCCTGATCTCCCCGCCGCCGCACCACGACATCTACTCGATCGAGGACCTCGCCCAGCTCATCCACGACCTGAAGAACGCCAACCCGAAGGCGCGGGTGCACGTCAAGCTCGTCGCCGAGGTCGGCGTCGGCACGGTCGCGGCCGGGGTGTCGAAGGCGCACGCCGACGTGGTGCTCATCTCCGGGCACGACGGCGGCACCGGCGCGTCCCCACTGACCTCGCTCAAGCACGCCGGCGCCCCCTGGGAGCTGGGCCTGGCCGAGACGCAGCAGACCCTGCTGCTCAACGGGCTGCGCGACCGGATCGTCGTGCAGGTCGACGGCCAGCTCAAGACCGGTCGGGACGTCATCGTCGGCGCGCTGCTCGGCGCCGAGGAGTTCGGCTTCGCCACCGCGCCGCTGGTCGTCGCCGGCTGCGTGATGATGCGCGTCTGTCACCTCGACACCTGCCCGGTCGGCGTCGCCACCCAGAACCCGGTGCTGCGCGAGCGGTTCACCGGCCAGCCCGAGTTCGTCGAGGCGTTCTTCCTCTACATCGCCGAGGAGGTCCGTGCCTACCTCGCGGCACTGGGCTTCCGCACCCTGCAGGAGGCCGTCGGCCGGGTGGACCTGCTCGACGCCCGCACGGCGGTGGAGCACTGGAAGGCCTCCGGGCTCGACATCACCCCGCTGCTGCACACCCCCGAGCGGCCTTTCGGCGGCGAGCTGCACAGCACCTCCAGCCAGGACCACGGGCTGGACAAGGCGCTGGACAACTCGCTGATCCAGCTGTGTGAGGGGGCGCTCGACGAGGGCCGGCCGGTGTGGCTGGAGATGCCGATCCGCAACGTCAACCGCACCGTCGGCACGATGCTCGGCTACGAGGTGACGAAGCGCTACGGTGCCGCCGGCCTGCCGGATGACACCATCCAGCTGCGCTTCACCGGGTCGGCGGGCCAGAGCTTCGGCGCGTTTGTGCCCCGTGGCATGACCCTGACCCTCGAGGGCGACGCGAACGACTACACGGGCAAGGGCCTGTCCGGCGGCAAGATCTTCGTCTTCCCGCCGAAGGAGTCGCCGCTGCGCGCCGAGGAGAACATCGTCGCCGGCAACGTCCTGCTCTACGGGGCGACGGCGGGGGAGGCGTTCTTCCGCGGCATCGTCGGGGAGCGCTTCTGTGTGCGCAACTCGGGGGCGACGGCGGTCGTCGAGGGCGTCGGCGACCACGGCTGCGAGTACATGACCGGCGGCACCGTGCTCGTGCTCGGGCCGATCGGGCGCAACTTCGCCGCCGGCATGAGCGGTGGCGTGGCGTACCTGTACGAGCCGGTCGAGGGGCGGATCAACGGCGAGATGGTGGACGTCGAGGAGCTCGACGGCGCCGACGAGTCGATCGTGCGGGACCTGCTGGTCCGCCACCGCCGCGAGACCGGCTCGACGACGGCCGCCCGGCTGTACGCCGACTGGGAGAGCGTGCGCGGCGCGTTCCGCAAGGTGATGCCGCGCGACTACAAGCGGGTGCTGGCCGTGATGCGGCGCGCCGAGGAGCAGGGCCTCGTCGTCGACGAGGAGATCATGGCGTCGACCCGTGGCTGAGACCGGGTGGGCGCTTCTCGCCGCGCCGGCCGCGAGCGCCGCGCCGGCCGCGAGCGCCGCGCCGATCCGCGCCGCCGCGCTCGCCGGCGACCACGAGCTGACCTGGACCTGGGCCGAGGGGCCCGCGCGTATTCGCGAGGAGTGGCATGGCTGACCCGACTGGCTTCCTGAAGAACCGCCGGGAGCTGCCGACCCGCCGGCCGGTCGACGTGCGCCTCCAGGACTGGAACGAGGTCTACCAGCCCTTCCCGGAGGAGGACCTGCGCGCGCAGGCCGCCCGGTGCATGGACTGCGGTATCCCGTTCTGTCACAACGGCTGCCCGCTCGGGAACATCATCCCCGAGTGGAACGACCTGACCCGGCGCGGTGACTGGACCGACGCGATCGAGCGGCTGCACGCGACGAACAACTTCCCCGAGTTCACCGGGCGGCTGTGCCCGGCGCCGTGCGAGGCCGCCTGCGTGCTCGGCATCGGGGACGACCCGGTGACGATCAAGCAGGTCGAGGTCAGCATCATCGACCGGGCCTTCGCCGACGGGACGGTCGTCCCGGTGCCGCCGTCGGTGCGCACCGGCAGGCGGATCGCGGTCGTCGGCTCCGGGCCGGCGGGGCTCGCCGCCGCCCAGCAGCTCACCCGCGCCGGGCACGACGTCGTCGTCTATGAACGGGCCGACAAGGCCGGCGGTCTGCTGCGCTACGGCATCCCCGAGTTCAAGATGGAGAAGAGCGTCCTCGACCGGCGCCTCGCCCAGATGGAGGCCGAGGGCACCTCGTTCGTCACCTCCTGCAATGTCGGCGTGGACATCACCGCGGACGAGCTGCGCTCCTCCTACGACGCGGTGGTGCTGGCCGGTGGGTCGACGGTCGGCCGCGACCTGCCGGTGCCCGGGCGCGCGCTCGGCGGCATCCACCTGGCGATGGAGTTCCTCACCCCGGCGAACCGGGTCGCGCTCGGCGAGCTGGACGCCTCGCCGATCTCCGCGGCCGGCAAGCGGGTCGTGATCATCGGAGGTGGCGACACCGGCGCGGACTGCCTGGGCACCTCGCACCGCCAGGGTGCGGCCTCCGTGCACCAGCTGGAGATCATGCCGCGGCCGCCGCAGCTGCGGGCGCCGGCCAACCCGTGGCCCTCGTACCCGATCATCTACCGGGTGTCGAGCGCGCACGAGGAGGGCGGCGAACGGGTGTTCGCCGTGTCCACCGAGCGCTTCCTCGGCGATGACGGCGACGACGGCGGCAACGTCCGCGCGCTGCGCATGCACGAGGTGCGCTTCGAGGGCGGCCGGTTCGAGAAGGTCGAGGGAACCGACGTCGAGCTGCCCTGCGAGCTCGTGCTGCTCGCGATGGGCTTCACCGGTCCGGAGCGGCCGGGCCTGCTCGCCGACCTCGGCGTCGAGCTCGACGCCCGCGGCAACGTGGCGCGCGACGCCGGCTGGTCGACGTCGGTGCCCGGCGTGTTCGTCGCCGGCGACATGGGCCGCGGCCAGTCGCTCATCGTCTGGGCGATCTCGGAGGGGCGCTCGGCCGCGGCCGCGGTGGACCGCTACCTGATGGGCAGCACGGACCTGCCGGATCCGATCACCCCGACCCGCCGCTGACCTGGACGGCGCCGCCGGCCGGGGGTGGCGGGCGGCGCCGCGGGTGACACGTCTGCGTGGTCATACCTGCGCGTCGGGTGAGAAAGTGCTGTGATCTGTGTTGCTCCCCGCGGGAAGTGCGCCGATTGACCGAGATCGGCGGTGGGAAGCGTCGCCGGTGGCGGTACCGTCCTGTGCCATGAGGCTCGTGCTGCTCGGTCCCCCCGGTTCCGGCAAGGGAACGCAGGGTGCGCGTATCAGCGCCCGGCATGGCATCCCGGCGATCTCCACGGGCCAGCTGTTCGACCGGCAGATCGCCGCCGGCACGCCGCTGGGCCGCCGCGCCGAGCGGTACGTCCGCGCCGGCGAGCTCGTCCCCGACGAGATCGTCCTCGACATCGTCGGCGAGCGGCTCGAGGGCAGTGTCGACTGTGCGGTCGGCTTCCTGCTCGACGGCTTCCCGCGGACCTTCCCGCAGGCCGAGGCCCTCGACCGGATGCTCGCCGTCACCTGCGGCCCGCTCGACGCCGTCATCGACCTCGACGTCGACATCGACGAGGTGCTCGACCGCATCCGCCGCCGCGCGCGTCTCGAGGACCGCCTCGACGACACCGAGGACACCGCACGGCGGCGGATGAAGGTCTTCGCCGAGGAGACCGCACCGCTGCGCCGGTACTACCAGCAGGCCGGCCTGCTGCGCACCATCGACGGTGCGGGCAGCCCCGACGAGGTCGCCGAGCGCATCGAGGCGGTGCTCGCCGACGTCACCCACCCCGAGCTGCGCCTGGGCGGCTGAGCGCCGCTGATCTGGGCCTACGCTGCCCGATCCGCACCTGCCCTGGGCCCGTGCGGCGCCGGACCAGCCGGTGTGACTGGCGCCGTACCCGTCCGCCCGGCGTGATGGACGGGCGCCGCCGCGCGATATCGTGCTGGTGGTGGGCGGAAACACCCGTGGCCGGCGTGTCGCGCATGTCGGGCTGGTGGCCCTGGTGGTGCTGTGCTGGCTGCCGCTGGTCGTGATCATCACCGCGTCGCGGACGGTGCTCAACCCGGCCTTCTACTCCCAGTCGCTCGACCGGGCCCACGCCTATGACCGCCTCTACACCGAGGTGCTGCCCGACCCGGCGGTCGACACCCTGCTGGCCGGCCTGCCGATCGACTCCAGCCTCGTCACCGCGAACCTGCGTACCGTCCTGCCGCCGGCGACGGTGCAGGCGATGACGGACGAGCAGATCACCCGCATCGTCGACTACCTGCGTGCCCGCACCGGCGACGTCGAGCTGGCCGTCGACCTGCGGCCGATCTTCGGCAACATCTCGGGTCTGGCGAACCGGTACATCGCCGGGGAGCTCGGATCCGGCTCCACCTACCGGGCCGCCTCCGTGCAGGACTTCACCCAGGGTGTGCTGAGCACGCTCGACGACATCGCCGCCGGCCGCCCGCCGCGGTCGCTGCCCACCATCGAGCTGACGGCCCAGGACACCGATCGGGTCCTGCCCGTCATCCTCGACCGGGTCGATCCCGCGACCCGCGACCGGGTCGGCCCCCAGCTGCGGGCGATGCTGCGGGCCGGGGACGTCGCCGGCGCGCTCGCCCTGGTCGGCCCGCAGCTCTTCCAGGGCGACGAGCGGGCCACCACCAGCCTGCGGACGTCGCTGCGCGGGTCCACCCTCGACCTCGGGGTGCGCCTGTCGGACCTGCGCGATCAGCCGGCGATCCGCGCGATCGACCGACTGCACGACGTCGCCGCGACGCTGGGCTGGCTGACGGTGCTGCTCAGCGTGGTCATGGCCGGCGCGCTGGCCGGGATCGTGGTGCTCGCCGGCTACCGCGGGGTGTCCCGGGTGCGGGCCGCGGCGACCGCGGTGGTGGCCGCCGGCGCCGGCGCCGCTCTGCTCGGCGTCGGCCTGCGCCTGGGTCTGCCCAATCCGCTACGCCCGCTCGCCGGGCCGCACTCGCCGCTGCCGCCCGGCGCGAGCGCGGTGCTGGTCGACTTCTCCCGGCGCGCCTACGGCGCGGTGGAGGGCGACTACCTGCGCGTCGTGGCCTGGACGCTGGTCGTCGGCCTCGCCGCCGGGGGACTGTCGCTGCTGGTCGCGATCTCCGCGCGGTGGAACCGGACGGGCCGGCGCCGCCGGGTCGCCACCGCGTTCGCCCTCACCGTCCCGGTGATGGTCACCGTCACCTGGACGGCGTTCCCGGGGGCCGCCGCGGAGGCCCGCCAGCTGTGCGAGTCGAGCCCGGTGCTGTGCGACCGGCGTTACGACCAGGTGACCTACCTCGCCACTCACAACGCGATGGCGAACAGCGAGGACCGCTTCCTCGGCCCGTCCCAGGACCCGACGATCACCCACCAGCTCGACCTCGGGGTGCGGGCGCTGCTGCTCGACGTCCACCACTGGACGCCCGCCGCGCAGGTCGAGACGTACCTGGCTGGCCTGCCGGCGCGGACCCGCGACGCGCTCGCGCCGCTGGCCCGGGGCGCCGTCTCGCAGCGGCCGGGCGTCTGGCTGTGCCACGACCTGTGCCAGCTCGGCGCGACGGACCTCACCGCCGAGCTCGGGGCCGTGCGGGACTGGATGACCCGCAACCCCACCGAGGTCGTCACCCTGATCATCCAGGACGACGACGTGCCGGCCAGCGAGATCGCCGGCGGTGTCGCCGCCGCCGGGCTCGCGGACATGGTCGCGACGCCCCCGGCTGATCCGCACGGCCGCTGGCCGACCCTGCGATCCATGATCGATTCGGGGCGGCGGCTCGTCGTCCTCACCGAGCGCCAGGACCTGCCCGGCACGTTCCTGCGCGGGTTCTACCGGTACGCCACCGACACGCCGTTCGACGCGAAGCGCCCGCAGGATCTGCGCGCCTGCCCGCGTAACCGCGGCACGGCCGGCGCCGGCCTGCTGCTGATGAACCACTGGCTCACCGACGCCGCGCCGAGCCGGCGCTCCGCGCTCGGGTCGAACGCCGCCGGCACCATCGTGGCGCGCGCCGAGCGCTGCGAGGCGGACCAGGGGCGGCGACCCACGTTCGTCGCCGTCGACTTCTCGACGATCGGGTCGGCGCAGGTCGCCGTCGACCGTCTCAACCGCGTCCCGACGTCGACCGGTCCGGCCGTCGGCGGCTGACCCGACGTCCCTCGTCCGTCAGCGCGCCGCGTGATGTTCGCCGCAGAGGCATCGCCCGGTGGGAGCATGGGCGGCCGACCGTGCGTTCACCCTGCGAGGACGCCGCCGCGTCGCTCAGCTGAGCGACGCCACACCGTCCGGGCGCCCCGGCGTCCGGGCATCCACCCGTGCGAGGGAGCCGAGGTGCCTATCTGGAACCAGCTGCGTCAGTCGGCCCAGACGATGCAGGGCCAGCTGACCGCGAAGAAGAACGACCTGAAGAGCGGCGCCTTCCGCGACGCGAGCATGGCGATCTGTGCGCTGGTCGCCGCCGCGGACGGCACGATCGACCCGGCCGAGCGGCAGCGGGTGGCCTCCCTGATTGTCTCCAACGATGTGCTCAACAACTTTCCCGCCGACGACCTGCAGCGCCGCTTCAACGAGTACGTCACGAAGCTGCAGGCCGACTTCGAGTTCGGCAAGGTGTCCGTGCTGCAGGACATCGGGAAGACCAAGAAGAAGCCGGCCGAGGCGCGCGCGGTCATCCAGATCGGGATCGTCATCGGCGGCGCGGACGGCTCCTTCGACAAGAGCGAGCAGGCCGTCGTACGCGAGGCGTGCTTCGCCGTCGGGATCAACCCGGAGGAGTTCGACCTCTAGTCCCCTCTAGTCCGGGGTCGGCGCGCGGCCGCCCGGTCGCGCGCCGACCACGTCACATCCGCACCCATCTCCGCCCAGGTGGTTGGATGCTCGGGCAGACCGGCAGCGAGAACGCGCAGGTCGGATGGGACGAGGAGGTCAGGTGGGCCCAGGCGGTGCCGCGCTCACCGCCGCCGCGGGCCTGCTCGCCGGTGCCGTCAACGCCATCGCCGGCGGCGGTACGCTCATCGCCTTCCCGGCCCTGCTGGCCGCCGGGCTGCCGGCGCTGACCGCCAACATCACCTCGTCAGTCGGCCTGGTCACCGGGTACGCGGGCGGCGCGCTGGGCTATCGCCGTGAGCTCGCCGACCAGGTGGACCGGCTGCGCGCGCTCGCCCCGCCGGCGGTGCTCGGCGGGATCCTCGGCGCGGTGATCCTGCTCGCCACGCCCTCGTCGAGCTTCCGGACCGTGGTCCCGTTCCTGGTCCTCGCCTCCTGCCTGCTGCTCGCGGTGCAGACCCGCCTGGCCGCCGTGGTCGCGCGCCGGCGGGCATCCTCGTCCAGCCGCGCCGGCCCCGGCGCGCCGCGTCCCGGGCCGGCGCCGGCGGTTCCCGGCGCGGCATCGCCGCCGGCGGGCCCGCCCACCCAGCCGCTCGCGGTCGGCCAGCCCGTCACCTGGCCGACGCGGATCGGTGTGCTGGTGGCCGGGATGTACGGCTCGTACTTCGGGGCGGGGCTCGGCGTCCTGCTGCTCGGCGTGCTCGGGATCCTGCTCGCGGATGAGCTCCAGCGGACCAACGCGCTCAAGACGCTGCTCTCCTTCGGCGTGAACGCGGTCGGCGTCGTGGTGTTCCTCATCACGGCGCGGGTCGCCTGGGGCTACGCCGGCATCCTGGTCGTCGCGTCGCTGGTCGGCGGCCTGCTCGGCGCCCGGATCGCCCGCCGGCTGCGCCCGGACCTGCTGCGGGCGGCTGTGATCACACTCGGCGTGGTCGTCGCCGTCGTCCTGCTGGTGCGCGGCTAGCCACCGCTGCGGCGCGGTTCTGCCACCGTCCGCACCACCCGGCCGCCGGATTGCACGGCCAAAAGCACGTCACCCGCAACGATAACTCTCACGTTACTGTAACGTGCCGGCCGGCTGCCCGACCCCCGGCCGTCTGCTATTCGACCGCCGCTGCATAATCTGTATTCGCGGTGTTCCGCGGGAACGCTGACGTAACGGAACTCCTGTGCGGACGGCGCACCATTCTTGCGCCGCTGCGCGCCTGTCGGCCGGTGCTGTCGGGCGTGTCCGCGCGGGCGGACAGGTCCGGTCGTGCCAAGGGGTGGCGCGATATCGCGGCACGGCACGCGGGTTGGCCAGGTGCGCATACCACGCGCGGCCGTGCGCTGGGAGGGATTGCGTGTTCCACGACGAACCGATCACCGGGGCGGGTCGCCGATGACCGGCTCGGACCCGACGCCCGGCACAGCGGCGGTCTCCCCGCGGCCGTGGCGGGAACGGTCGCTGGCGCTGTGCGGGCTCGCCGGCCTGCTGGCGGCGCTGGCGGTGCCGCGCGGCTGGGCCCACGCGACCCTGTCTGACCGTGGCGCGGACCTGCTGGTCGTCACCCGTACTGGTTGGGACCTGCGTCCCAACGGGCCGCTGGTGGTCGCGCTCGGGCTGCTCGCGGTGGTGCTGTGCGTGCTGGCGCGCTGGAGCGGGCGCACGGCGCTGGCGCTGCCGCTGGTGGCCGCGGGGCTGGCCGTCGCGGGGCTCGCGCTGGGTGAACTGCACGCCGCCGATCCGGACGTGCACCGCATCGGGCGCCTGCGGATCGGCACCTTCCAGACCGACGAACCGGTCGCGGTGGGCACGGTCGGCGCCTGGCTGTGGGTCACCGTCCTGGCCGGCGCCGTGATGGCCGCCGCGGCGGCCACCTGGCTGGTGCTCAGCCGCCGCCCCGCGGCGGGCCCCGGCGGGGGACGCTCCGGAGCCGACCATGGCCTATGACTACGCCTCGTTCTCGACGCTCGCCGGTCCGCTGCGGGAACCGCCGACAAGCGGCGAGTACCACGTCGCGTACCGCAAGATCATGGTTGGCCGGCACCTCTACCAGGTGCTGCCACAGCTTGTCGCGACGGTGGGACTGTCGTCGCTGTTCTTCGTCTGGCTGATCCAGCCGCAGCACTACCCGCACGCGAAGTACCTGCCGACCGCGGTCTCGGTCGGCAACGCGGTCATGTTCTGGCTGATCGTGATCACCGAGGGCATCCGCCTGCTGAACTCGATCACGTTGTGCTGGTCGGCGTTCATCATGCGCAACCCCATCCCGGTCCGCCCGCCGCGCGGACTGCGGGTCGCGTTCACCACGACGATCGTGCCGGCGAAGGAACCGCTCGACGTCGTCCGGGACACCCTCATCGCGGCCCGCAACATCCGCCACGACTCGACGATCGACGTCTGGCTGCTGGACGAGGGAAACGATCCCGCGGTGCGCGCGATGTGCGCCGAGATCGGCGTCAACCATTTCTCGCGCAAGGGCGTGGAACGTTGGAACACCGCGCGCGGAAGTTTCCGGGCCAAGACGAAGCACGGTAACCACAACTCCTGGCTCGACGCGCACGGCGACGCATACGACGTGGTGCTCTCGGTCGACCCGGACCATATTCCGCTGCCGAACTTCGCCCAGCGGATGCTCGGCTATTTCCGGGATCCGAACGTCGCCTTCGTCGTCGGCCCCCAGGTGTACGGGAACTTCCGGCACTACCTCACCCGCGGCGCCGAGGCGCAGAACTACATGTTCCACTCGGTCGTCCAGCGCGCGGCCAACCGGTTCGCCTGCGGCATGTTCGTCGGCACGAACCACGCCTACCGCGTCGAGACGTGGCGGCAGATCGGCGGCTTCCAGGACTCGATCACCGAGGATCTCGCGACGTCGTTCGCGGTCCACGGCGCGCGCAACCCGGTGACGCGGCACCGCTGGACGTCGGTGTACACCCCCGACGTCGTGGCGGTCGGGGAGGGGCCCGCCACCTGGACCGACTTCTTCAGCCAGCAGCTGCGCTGGGCCCGTGGCGCGAACGAGGTGCTGGTCACCGAGGCGGCGGGCCGGATGCGCCGGCTGTCCTGGGGGCCGCGGCTGCACTACGCGACCCTGATGCTGCACTACCCGACGGTGGCGCTCACCTGGATCCTCGGCATGATTCTGACGACCACCTACATGGCGTTGGGGTCCACGGGCGTCGTCGTGCACGTCTCGGCCTGGCTCGCGCTGTATATCGACGTGTTCGCGGCCCGGCTGCTGCTGTACTTCTGGCTGCGCCGGTTCAACACCAGCCCGCACGAGGAACCCGGCAGCGCCGGCATGTCCGGCATCTTCGTCTCGGTGCTGTGCACGCCGTTCTACTCGACGGCGCTCGTTGGTGCGGTGTTCCGGCGCAAGCTCGGCTTCGTCGTGACCCCGAAAGGCGACCAGGCGAGCCCCGACCGCCTGCTGACCTTCCGCAAACACCTGTTCTGGGCGGCCTGGTCGGCCGGGTCGATCGCTGCGGCCGCCGCGCTCGGCCACCTGTACCCGGCGAACATGGTGTGGGTCTCGCTGTCGTTGCTGACCTGCCTGCTGCCGATCGGGCTGTGGCGCCTCGAACTGTTCCTGGCGCCGCGCCGCGCCGCCGCGCCGAACCCGCTGCCCGCCGCGCACGTCCCCGCCCCGCGACGATCCCCGGAACCCGCCCGGGCCTACCCGGCCGATCCGGTCACGGAGGAGGTGGCGGCCGTCGTGGCCGCCGCCTTCGCGGATCCGGTCACTGAGGATGTCCGGATCCCCGAGGAGATCGCCGGCCTGGCCACCGGCGTCACGGCGGACACCATCACCATCTCGCCGTCGCAGATCCCGCGGCGCGACCCGGCCCACAAGCCGCCGGGCCGGCGTGCCCGGCCCGCCGCCGGCCGCCCGCAGGAACCGGCCGCCGCGGCGACGCCGGCGGCCTCCGCCGCGGGCCGGGCCGGGCCCGGCGACAGGGACGGTGGGCTCGCACTCGACCAGGACACCGTCGTCACCCGGTCGCTGCCCGCCCCGGTGCCGGCCGGCGTCGACCAGGACACCGTGCTGACCTCGCGCCGGGAGGCGCTCGCCGGGGTCGCCGCCGCAGCCGGTGACCAGCCGGCCTACGTCGAGGACGTCACGATGCGCCTGACGCCACGCCGCCGCCGAGTCTCTCCTGACGGCATGCTCGAGGAGCTCGCCTGATGGCCGACCGTTCCCACCCGCCGCGCGGCGGCGGGGATCCGCGTCCGGGCGGCCGTCCGACCCCACGCCCGGATCTCGACGCGCCGACGGTGAGCAACCTGCCCGCCGTCGACGCCCCGGAGCCGGTCGACGACCCGCGGATGGCCCCGGTCGTCGCGACGCCGTCGAAGTCCCGGCGCCGCCGCCGGATCCTGCAGGCCGCGGTCATCGTGCTGGTGGTCCTCGGCGGCAACATCCCGTACATGAACTCGTGGGCGTCCGACCGCTACAACGAGTGGCGCTCCCACCAGCCCGACTACATGCGGGCCAACGGGCGCTGGGACATCGTCGCGGACAGCGGCTCCCGCTCGATCCACGCGGCACTGCTGCGCACCGGCAAGGTGCTGCTGATGGCCGGCTCCGGCAACGACAAGAAGTCCTTCGACGCCAAGCGGTTCGAGACCATCCTGTGGGATCCGGTGGCGAACACGTTCCAGAAGGTCTACACGCCCTGGGACGTCTTCTGCGCCGGGCACGCCTTCCTGCCCAACGGCGACCTGCTCATCGCCGGCGGCACCAAGGCGTACGAGGTGCTGGCCCAGGACTCGCCGGACGGCAAGAAGAAGGAGTACCGGGGCCTCAAGGACTCCTACCTGTTCGACCCGATCGCCGAGCGCTACGTCAAGACCGGCTTCCTCGCGCACGCCCGGTGGTACCCGACGCTGGTCACGCTGGCCAACGGCGCGGTGGTCGCGGTGTCGGGGCTCAACGAGAAGGGCGACATCGACCCGGGCAACACCGAGTCCTACGACAGCCAGAGCGCGAGCTGGATCCAGCATCCCGACCTGCGCAAGGAGTTCCCGACCTACCCGTCGCTGCTGCTCGCCGCGGACGGCCGGCTGTTCTTCTCCGGGGCCAACGCCGGCTACGGACCGGCGTCGCTGGCGGCCCGCCAGTCGGGGCTGTGGAACCTGACGAACAACGCCTTCCAGGCTGTTCCCGGCCTGCCGCTGCCCGAGGTCAACGAGACGGCCGGCACCGTGATGCTCGCCCCGGCGCAGGAGCAGAAGGTGATGTTCATCGGCGGTGGAGGCGTGGGTGACACCCAGGTGGCGACCGACCGCACCGCCATCGTGGACCTGACCCAGCCGCAGCCCGCCTGGGAACGCGGCCCGGACCTCAGCTCGCCCAAGCGCTACCCGGGCGCCGTCGTCCTGCCCGACGACACGGTGCTGGTCGCCGGTGGCTCGCGCCGCTACCGGGCCAAGGACACGCTCAGCGCCGAGATCTACGACCCGGCCACCAACCGGTTCCGCCGGGTGGCCGACCCGCACGTCGGCCGCGACTACCACTCCGAGTACCTGCTGCTGCCCGACGGCCGGGTGGCGGTGTTCGGATCCAACCCGCTCACCGACGACAACATCTTCGAGACCAGGGTCGAGATCTACTCGCCCGCCTACCTGTACGCCGGGCCGCGGCCGGTCGTCAGCGGCGCGCCGACGACGATCGGCCGGGCGACCTCGGTCAGTTTCAAGGCCTCCCAGAAGATCGACAAGGTGCGGTTGATCCGCCCCGGCGCCTACACGCACGTGACCGACACCGAGCAACGGTCGGTGGCTCTGCCGATCACCGCCCAGGCGGACGGTACGGTCACGGTGAACGTGCCGGACAATCCGAACGTGCTGCCGGGTGACTGGTACATGCTCTTCGCCGACAACGAGGCAGGCGTGCCGTCGGTCGCGACGTGGGTGCACGTGACCCCGTAGCGCCCGCGCGCGGCCGTCACGCCCGGGCGACGGCCCGCGATGGTCCGCGGCCCGCGCCCGGTCCGTGCCGTCCGTGCTGGTCGGGCCGCCCGTGCCGACGGGTGGTCCGGACGTCACGGACCGTGCCGGTGAGGACACCGCCAAGAGGGAGGAGTGCCTTCGTGCCGATGTCCAGGCCGACGTCGAGGTGGACGGCGGGGTGGGCACCGAGGCGGACCTCGGCGCGCGCCCGCGGCGGGCGGGCCGGCACCGCCCTCGCGGGAGTGCTCGCCGCCGCCCTGCTCGCCGGCTGTGGGCTGGGCGGCTCGCGGGACGCGGGTGGCGGGCAGCGGGACGCCGGTGGGCAGGGCGCCACGGGGACGAGCACGAAGGCCTTGCCCGCTCCCGACCCGACCCGCTGTCCGGCGGGGGCCGGGCAGAGTGGCGGCGGCCAGGACGCCGGGGGCGCCCCCGGCCCCGGGCGCGACCGGGCGCCGCGGGGCCCGTTCCTGGTCGACCCGCGCAGCCAGGCGGCGCAGGTGGCGGCCGCGAACCCGGCGACCGCGCAGGCGATCGCCCCCCTGGTCCAGACGCCGACCGCCTTCCCGGTCGGTGACTGGCTCACGGACGTGACGGGCGAGGTGCGCTCCCGCACCGCCGCGGCGACCGCGTCCGGATCCACCGCCGTCTTCATGATCTATGCCATTCCGCATCGTGACGTCGCCGCCGGCTTCTCGGCCGGCGGGCTGCCGGACGCGGGCGCCTACCGCCAGTTCACCAGGCAGGTCGCCGCCGGCATCGGCGCGGCGCGGGCGGTGCTCGTCCTCGAGCCGGACGCGCTCGGGCAGATCGACGAGCTCGCCCCGGGCCAGGCGGCGGAGCGCTATGTGCTGTTGCGTGACGCCGTCGACGTCTACGCCTCCCTGCCGGCGACGAGCGTCTACCTGGACGGGGCCAACTGCGGGTGGATCGCGCCCGGCGAGATGGCCCGCCGCCTGGCGCAGGCGGGCGTGGCCCACGCCCGCGGGTTCGCCGTCAACGTCGCGAACTACTATCGCACCGGCGACGAGGTCAGCCGTGCCGAGATCGTGGCCGGCCTGCTCGGCGGGGCCCACTACGTGGTCGACACCTCGCGCAACGGCCGGGGCCCGGCCAGCGGCCTGGCGAACGCCTGGTGTAATCCGCCGGGCCGCGGGCTTGGCATCCGGCCGACGACGGAGACCGGCTATCCGCACGCGGACGCGTTCCTGTGGGTGAAGACACCGGGCGCCAGCGACGGGGAATGCGGCCGCGGCGACCCGTCCGCGGGGACATGGTGGCAGCGGGCGGCGACGGACCTCGTCCGCAACGCCTCGGAATGAGCACCGGATGACCGGACGAGCACGGGGATGAAAGGCCGCCGCGCCGCCTGATCGGCTGCGCGCCCGGGCCATCGCGGTGCGCGGAGTATTCGCCGCCGTGACGGAATGGACACTTCCGCAACGGAAGATTTCCGGCTGACCGGACGAGTGCCCCACAACGGCGGTCAGTATGCTTTGCCCGATATGGGCCGCCGTGATGCCCCCGGCCCCGGCGCGAGCAGAATCCGGAGGTCGTGTGTCGCACGCCCGGACCCGCTCCCGGCCTCACCGTCGCGGCCGGTCCGGACCTCGTCGCCTTCCTGGCCTTCCTGGCCTTCGTGGGTTGCCCCGGTCGCTGTGGGCGGTCGCGGCGCTGATGGTCTGCGCCGGATTCGTGCTGGAGCAGGTGGCCCTGGCGCCGAGCGGCGGGTCGAGCACGGTGTCGGCGCGGCCCGGTGTCGTCACGGCGGTCTCGACGGACACCGCCGCCGCCCGCGGCGCCACACCTCACGTTACGAATGCCGTATTCCGGTAAGGCGGTCCACCGGGTGTTCGCTTCGCAGGGGCAGGAGGCGTTCATCGAGGGGCATCTTCATGCGTTCACGGTGCTGGACGGTGTCCCCACCGGGAAGAT
>NZ_JCBATA010000073.1:0-41304 GCF_059816245.1 Frankia sp. RB5 | reverse complement strand
GCCGCCGCGGCGGCGCGGCAGGCCGCCGCCGAGAGCGCCCGCTACGGACAGCAGGCGGGTGCCGCGGCGGCGGCCGGCAAGGGCTTCGCCGCCACGCCGGTCACGGCCGCGCCAGCGGAACCGCCGCTGGGCAGTGGCGGCGCCGGGACGGCCGTGCGGGAGGCATACGCCCAGCTCGGGAAGCCGTACGTGTGGGGGGCGGAGGGACCGGGCACCTTCGACTGCTCCGGCCTGACCCAGTGGGTGTGGCGGAAGGCAGGTGTCGCCCTCAGCCACTACACGGGCTCGCAGTGGAACGAGGGGCGGCGGGTGAGCCGTGCCGAGCTGGTCGCCGGTGACCTGGTCTTCTTCCACGCCGACATCGACCACGTCGGCATCTACGTGGGAAGCGGAAAGATGATCAACGCGCCGCGGACCGGCGAGGTGGTACGGGTCGAGGACGTCTGGTGGTCGAGCTTCCAGGGTGGAGTGCGACCGGGTGCGTGAGTCCGCCCCGGAGCTGGCCGGGTCCGCCGGCCCTGGGGCGGCCGAGCCGCTGGCCGGTAGCTGAAGGCCGCCGGCGCGAGCCCAGGGCGGACGGAGGGATCAGCGGTCGACGTAGACGAGCGCCGCCGTGCTGCGGCTGATCTCCGCGTCGGTCTGGCCGTTGGGGGTCATGATCCGGATCAGATCGCCGCGGGAACCCGGCATCACCTGGGCGCCCGGCACGATGGCGGCGTCCTGCAGGCGACGCATGGCCGACTCGTCGGTCTGCAGCCGTTCGGAGATCCAGCTCACCGTCACCGGCTGGCCGCCGTTGGCCGGGGCGCGGTCGGCGGAGGCGAGCAGGCTGACCGGCGCGGTGGCCGGGCGTGTCTGCTCCGGGTGCTGCGCGGGCGGGATCTCGTTGCCGAACGGGCAGCGCTTCGGATCGCCCAGCAGGACCGTCAGCCGCGCCTCGACCTCGTCGGAGATCACGTGCTCCCAGCGGCACGCCTCGTTGTGTACCAAGGCCCAGTCCAGCCCGATGACCTTCGTGAGGAGCAGCTCCGCCAGCCGATGCTTGCGCATGACGGCGGTGGCGCGCATCAGGCCTTTCTCGGTGAACTGGACGGTACGGTCATCGGCGAGGGACACGAGGCCCTCGTTGGCCAGGCGAGCCGTCGACTCGCTGGCGGCAGGCGCGCTCACGTGCAGCCGTTCCACGAGGCGCGCGCGTAGCGGGGGGATGCCCTCTTCCCTCAGTTCATACAGGGTGCGGAGGTACATCTCGGTACTGTCGATCAGTCCAGTCACCGGTCTCCTTCGTCCACTCCAGAGTACGCCGCGCCCGTGAAATGCAAGTGCCATGTGTCCCGTGGCGGCTGTGTCCGTCGGACCACCGTGGGCGTCCGTGGCGACACCCCGAGCGGCGCCCGTCACGGGCCGCCGCAAGTCGGACCGCGCCCGGCTCGCCCGCGCCGGGCACGCCGGGCACGGCACTAGAATCGCCAGCATGAGCACGACTCAGATCGCACCTGAGACGTCGGACACCCGCACCAACGAGGGTGACGACCACTCCCACTACGCCCGCCGCGAGGAGATCGTCCGCGCGTCGATCGAGGGCGGCCGGGTCACCGCGCTGTGCGGCTACAAGTTCGAACCCGTCCGGGACCCCTCGCGGTTCCCGATCTGCCCGAAATGCAAGGAACTTGTCGAGATAGCCCAGCAGTTCGGCTGACCGGCGGTCCGCGCTGCCGGACGCCGCCTCGGCGGCTCCCGGGGGAGTGATTCTCCGGGAGGCTGCCGCCCGCGCCCCCATGGCCGTACGATCAGCCGCAGTGGCGTCCCGGGTACTCTCGATCGTCGAGAGGCACCGGGCCCGGTGCGCCCGAGCCACCTCAGCACGTCACGACGTGGTCGTTTCCACCTCGTCCCATGCCCCAGTAGCTCAGTGGATAGAGCGACCGCCTCCTAAGCGGTAGGCCGTAGGTCCGATTCCTACCTGGGGCACTTTCTCCCGTGGCGTACGCGTTCGCCGCGGTGGACCGCGGTCCGGCGTGTGCCGGTGCGTGACCTGCGAGCGCGCGGTGTGGCGTAACGTGGGAAAAATCCGGCGATCCGCCGGTCGCTCCGGGTCGTCCTGACGTGGGACCGGGCGTCGCGGAGCGCGGGGTCGGGATGACAGGCCCGGTGCGACGAGCGGAGCGGTCCGGCGAGGACCCGGCCTCCGCGGCTGGTGTTCCGCCCGGCTGGTGATGCCGGGACGCGGCGGGACGTGCGATGAGATTCGACGGTGACGCGGTGAGGATCTCGGGCAGGCGGCGGGATAGTCGACGATCGTCGTACACATGGCGCAACCGCCCCGCCCGATGCCGGCCTCGACACCGGCGACGCGGCGGCGGACGGTTCGGCGCCGCGGGCGTTCGCCCGCCCGGATTGACGATCATGGAGAGTGCCTCGTGACCCAGGCCAATCCCGCATACAGCGTCACGGTTCGCGTGCCGGGCACGGCGCGGCAGGTCATCGACGCGGTGGTCGCGGCGGCTCCCGGGGCCATCACCTGCTACGCCGACGAACCGGACCCGGCCGGCAGGCGGATCACCCTCGACGCGGACAGCGCAGCGACACTGACCTGGCTCATCCACGCCCTGCGCAGCCGGCTGGGCGCGGACCTGCTGCAGACGGAGGACCCGGTGTTCGTCGTCGCGTCCACCGGCAAGCTCACCCAGTCCCTGTGCGCGTCCGTCATCACCGGCCACGACCTCGCGCTGCTCGACGCGGACGCCGACCGCCGGGTCATCCGCCACCTGGCCAGCCACCCCACGCACACCGACCTGTTCACCGGGCGGCCGCGCCGGGTGGCCCTGCTCACCGATGCCAGTGCCGTGCTCGACTTCGAGCCGCTCACCGCCGAGGCGGCCCTGCCGGCGGTCGAGTCGCAGGCGGTGCACCTGCACCGGGCGACAGGGCTCGACGTCATCCCGATGCCGATCGCCGCGCGGGACGCCGCCGATCTGGGGCTCGCGATCGGGATGATCGCCCCCGGCTTCGCGGCGACGGTGCTGGTCCACACGCATGTCAGCCACATCGACGCGGTGCGCGCCGCGCCGGCGGCCGCCGGCGCCACGCCGTTGCTCGACACACTGAACGACGGCCTCGCCGTGGCGGCGACCGCCGCCGCGCTCAGCCATCTGCTCGCCCGTGGCCTGCCGCCCGGGCGGGCCCGGGTGGTCGTCGTCGATCCCGCCCGCGGCGGCGACCTCGCTGGCCTGCTGCTCGCCGCCGGCATCCGTGACCTGACCCTCTACGACCCGCTCAGCTACGGGATCCAGCCGCTTCACCAGCTCGCCAACGAGCTTGACCTGGTCGTCGACCTGATCGGCCTGGCCTCCCCGCCGCGGGGAGCGCCCGTGCTGCGCATCCGGCCGGAGACCCCGCCGCCGCTGGCCTCGGCGACCTCCGGACCCCGGCCGCTGCACGCGCTGCCGGGCCTGCTACGCGCCGCTGTCCGCGCCCACCGGGCGGTCACGATGGCGGCCCGGCTGGCCGCCGTGCGGGCGCTGGTGGATCTCACCCCGCCCGGCGGGCTGCTGCCGCCGCTCGACCACCCGCGCCTGACGCCGGCCGTCGCCGAGGCGGCGACCCGGGCGCTCGCGGAGGACTGACCTCCGTTCACCGGGTCTGTCGCGTCACCGGGTCTGTCGCGGCGGCCGGCGATGCCCGGCAGGACAGTCGCGCATGTGTCGGACCGCCGACAGAGTTGGTGCCGGAAAGGCCGCCTGCCGTTTCGGTTTCCCGCCGCTCCCACGCCGCCGCCGATCGCGCGCCGTTGCACCCCGGTCCACGCGGCGGTCCGCCGACGGGACGGGCCTCATGCACCTTCGGTATTCGGGCCCGTGTCAGTAATCCACGGCCCCGCGGCGCGGCACGGTCTTTCCCAGGCCTGGGCCATGTGGCCGACAGGTGGCGTGGCGGTAGGCGACGGCTGAAATTCCGGTAACGAGGTGCCCCGTATTGTCGCGCCCTCGCGCCCGGCATTCCGGTGCCGGCCGGAGATCCGGCTCACCTCGGCCGGCGGCGGGGTGGCGGGGCTCACCGCCGGGACGTTCTGCGGACACGCGCTCCCCGCGGCGCGGGCGCTCCCCAGCCGTGGAAGTCCGTGGGCGGAGGGTGCGGTCCCCGCCGGCGCGCTCGGCGGGGACCGGGCCGTTCAGACCCGGCGTTCAGTCGGTCCCAGCTGGCACGAGCTCAAGCAGCGCCTGGGCGGCGAGCTCGTAGCCAAGCGCTCCCAGGCCCACGACCACCCCCCGTGCGAGTGCCGAGAGAATCGACTCGTGCCGGAATGTCTCGCGTGCCCAGACATTCGACAGATGGACTTCGATCCACGGATTCGGATAGTTCGCCAGGGCGTCCCGCAGGCTCCAGCCGTACATCATGAGCGCGCCCGGGTTGACTATCGCGCCGACCGAATCATAGTTATCCTGTATCGCATGGATGAGTTCGCCCTCGGACTCGCGCTGGACCGAAACCAGTTTCCAGCCGCGGTCGGCGATCCGGGTGGCGACGGCGGATTCGATGTCCGCGAGGGTGGCCGTGCCGTAGACCTCTGGCTGGCGGCGGCCCAGTATGCCCAGGTTCGGGCCGTTCAGAAGAAGGAGCGTGCTCACCGGACCTCATCATCGCTGTAGCCAAGGGGCCCGGTCGGCCGGCGCCCTGTCGGGCACAATATCGCAGTTACGCTGGGGGTCGCTGCCGGGCGATGGGCGGTAAAATCCCAGCGTGGGTGGGTCTCGGCAGGATGCTCATGGTGCAATCATTGTCATGTTGTTGTTCATTGCGTGATCGGGTCCGGGTGACGGCAGGCTGTCTCAGGGCGTTGCGGTACCGTCCGTCGCGCATGCACTCGTGCGGATTCTTCGGGCAACCCAGGGTAATGAACCGTCGACGACCGGGATCCTCGCGCGAACCTATCGTCACGTAAGAAAAGGGTGGGGACCATGAGCGGTGGAGCGCGACGCGCACCGGAGCTGCCGGCTTGGCCGCAGTACTCCGACGAGGAGCGCGACGGTCTGATCCGGGCCCTGGAGCAGGGCCAGTGGTGGCGCATGGGCGGAAGTGAGGTCGACAGCTTCGAGCGTGAATTCGCCGCCTATCACGGCGCCGACTACGCCCTGGCCGTCACGAACGGGACCCACGCCCTGGAGCTTGCTCTGCAGGTACTCGGTGTCGGGCCGGGCACGGAGGTCATCGTCCCGGGGTTCACGTTCATCTCGTCCTCCCAGGCCGCGCAGCGTCTCGGCGCCGTGGCGGTACCGGTCGACGTCGACCTGGACACCTACTGCATCGATCCCGCCGCGGCCGCCGCCGCCGTGACGCCCCGCACCAAGGCGATCATGCCGGTGCACATGGCCGGCCAGATCGCGGACATGGATGCGCTGGCCAAGCTGTCGGCCGACACCGGCATCCCGATCATCCAGGACGCCGCGCACGCCCACGGTGCCCAGTGGCAGGGCCGCAAGGTCGGCGAGCTCGGCTCCGTGGCCGCGTTCAGCTTCCAGAACGGCAAGCTCATGACGGCCGGTGAGGGCGGCGCCGTCACGTTCCCGGACGCGGAGCTGCACGAACTCGCCTTCCTGCGGCACAGCTGCGGGCGCCCCCGCACCGACCGCCGGTACTTCCACCAGACCTCCGGCTCGAACTTCCGGCTCAACGAGTTCTCCGCCTCGGTCCTGCGGGCCCAGCTCGGCCGGCTCGCCGGCCAGATCGACACCCGCGAGCAGCGCTGGCCGGTGCTCGCCGACGCGCTCGCGGCCATCCCGGGTGTCGTTCCCCAGGGCCGCGACGAGCGTTGTGACCGCAAGCCGCACTACATGGCGATGTTCCGGGTCCCCGGCCTCGGTGAGGAGCGCCGCAACGCCCTCGTCGACGCGCTTGTCGAGCGTGGGCTGCCCGCCTTCGCCGCGTTCCGCGCGATCTACCGCTCCAACGGCTTCTGGGAGACCGGCGCCCCGGACGAGACGGTCGACGACATCGCGCGGCGCTGCCCGAACACCGAGGCGCTCAGCGCCGACGGCATCTGGCTGCACCACCGCACCCTGCTGGGCACCGAGGAGCAGATGCACGAGGTCGCGGCCGTCGTGGCCGACACCATGGCGGCCCAGTGACCGACGGCGGGCCCGTGACCACGGGGGGGCCAGTGGCCGGGTCGACACCGATCCGGGTCGCCGTCGTCGGCCTCGGCTGGGCCGGGCGGTCGATCTGGCTGCCCCGGCTGCGGGAGCATCGGCGCTTCACGGTGATCGCGGCGGTGGATCCCGACCCCACCGCGCGCGCTGCCGTCGCCGGGGAGGATCCAGACCTGGCGGTCGTCGCCGACGTGGCCGAGCTCGGCGCGGTCCGGCCCGACCTCGCTGTCGTGGCGGTGCCCAACCACCGGCACGCCGACATCGCCGAGCGGCTGCTGAGCGCCGGCGTCCCGGTGTTCCTGGAGAAGCCGGTGTGCCTCAGCTCGGCGGAAGCCGACCGGCTGGCCGTCGCGGAGCGAGCGGGCGACGTCACCCTGCTGGCCGGCAGCGCGGCCCGCTACCGGGCCGACGTCAGTCGGCTCTACGAGGTCGCGGCGGGTCTCGGCGCGATCCGCCACGTCGACCTCGCCTGGGTCCGCGCCCGCGGCATCCCGGACGCGGGCGGCTGGTTCACCCGCCGCGAGCAGTCCGGCGGCGGCGCGCTGGTCGACCTCGGCTGGCATCTTCTCGACACGCTCACTCCGCTGCTCGGCAGCGTCCACTTCCACCAGGTCGTCGGCACGACGTCGGACGACTTCGTCAGCGACGGCGCGTGGGCCGCCTCCTGGCGCCACGGTGACGAGGAGGACCAGGCGGCGGAGCAGGGACCGGCAGGTGTCCGGACCGCCCGCGCGGGAGGCGACGTCGAGGACACCGTGCGTGGCTTCCTGGTGACCGAACAGGGCACCTCGGTCGCGCTGCGGGCGAGCTGGGCCTCGCACGAGGCCCGCGACATCACCGCGATCCGCGTCGAGGGCACAGCCGGAACCGCCTCGCTGACCTGCACGTTCGGTTTCGGGCCGAACCGGCAGGACCGCTCGGCCCTGACCGTCACCCGTACCGGTCAGACCACCGCGGTCGACCTGCCCGAGGAACCCATCGGGACCGAGTACCGGCGCCAGCTCGACGAGCTGCCGGCGATGCTCGCCGACCCGGCCTTCCGGGGACGCGCGATCGCCGAGGTCCGCCCGACCATCGCCGCGATCGAACGGCTCTACGACTCCGCCCGTTCGCACCGGGCGGCATCCGCCCTCGTCCCCGCGGGCCGATGACGCCCCGCCGACAAGTCACCGAGGTCCTACGCGTTGAGCCCGGAGGGGCATGTGGGTACGGAACCTGACGGCAACCGCGCGGACGGTGGCTTCGGCCCGCCCGAGACCGTGCAGGCCCGGCTGGTCGCGGCCGGTGGGATCCGCCGGCGGACGGTGATCTTCGATCTCGACGGCGTCCTCGTGGACAGCTTCGGCGTCATGCGCCAGGCCTTCACGATCGCCTACGCCGAGGTCGTCGGCCCGGGCGAGCCGCCGTTCGAGGAGTACGAGCGTCACCTGGGGCGCTACTTCCCCGACATCATGCGAATCATGAATCTGCCGCTGGAGATGGAGGAGCCGTTCGTCCGGGAGAGCTACCGGCTCGCCCGCGAGGTCGTCCTCTTCGACGGCGTCGCGGACATGCTGCGCACGCTGCGGGAGCGCGGCTACGGGCTGGCGGTCGCCACCGGCAAGGCCGGCCCGAGGGCCCGCCATCTGCTCGGCGAGCTCGGTGTGCTGGGGCTGTTCGACCATGTGCTCGGCTCCGATGAGATCCCCCGGCCCAAGCCCGCACCCGACATCGTGCTGCGGGCGCTTGACCTGCTCGGCGCGGAACCCGGCGAGGCGATGATGATCGGGGACGCGGTCGCGGACCTCGACAGCGCCCGCGGTGCCGGGGTCATGGCCGTCGCCGCGCTGTGGGGAGAGACCGACGGTGTCGAGCTGATCGCCGCCGAGCCGGACGCGATTCTGCACCGGCCGGCGGACCTGCTCGCGCTGCTCGGTGAGTCGCCGGCGGGGTTCGGCCCCGGATCGGCGGACGGCTCCACGCGGCCCGCGCCGGATGTTCCGGCCGCACGCTCGGATGGTTCCCCCGTGCCGCCCACCGCGGTCGCGACGGCCGCCGTGCCACCGGCCGGTCTGGCGCCGCCGGTCGCCGCCGGGGCGCCGGTCGCCGGTGGGGTCCTCTCCGGCGACTGACACCCCGGAGCGACGCCTCGGACTGACGCACCTGTCGGCAGCTGCGTCCCTGGCAGCCCAGCCCCTGGCCGGCGACGCCCGCGCCCCGGCCAGGGAGTTCGACCACCGGGGGAGACTGGCCGGGTGGGGCGACGGGTCAGCCGGCTGGGACGTGGGCGGGCCGGAGGGCCTGGCGGGCGAGCAGGGTCGCGCCCGCGAGGGACGACAGGCCGCCGAGGACCGCCGCGCGCACCGGCGCCGGCGGATGGCCGGGCCGCGCGAGCCCACGGGCATGCTCGGCCACGGCGTCGGTGAACCCGGGCAGCCCGTCGGCGAACCCGCCGCCCACCACGGCCAGCGCCGGGTGCAGCAGCTCGGTGAGGCTGACCACGGCGACCGCCACCGCCGCCGCGCTCTCCCGCACCGCCCGCACCGCCCAGTCGGCGCCGTCCACCCAGCCCGCGCGCAGCTCGACGAAGTCCACGCCCCGCACGCCGCCCTCGCCGCCGCGCTCGACGTCGGCAGCGGTGACAGCGGTGGCGGCGGTGACAGCGGTGGCGGCCCGGTGGCGGGCGGCGCGGCGCAGGGTGGCGGGGCCGCTGGCGATGGCCTGCACGCAGCCGCGCCGCCCGCAGCCGCACGGCGGGCCGTCCATGGCGATCACCATGTGTCCCACCTCGGCCGAGCCGCGGCCGGGCCCTGGGCAGGGCCGACCGGCCAGCACGATCCCGCCGCCCACCCCGGTGCCGACGCCGATGTAGACGACGTCCGGGCAGCCGGCGGCCGAGGCCTCCGCGAGCGCGGCGACGTCGCCGTCGTCGGCATGAGCGATCGTGGCGCCCGGCACCAGCCCGCGCAGCGTGTCGGCGAACCGAAGCCCGGTCCAGCTCGGCCGGCCCGGCCAGGTGGTCACCAAGCCCGCCGCGTCGACGGTCCCCGGCATCGCGACGCCGACGGCCTCCACCGGACCGGCCCAGCGGACCAGCAGGGCGGCGACGTGCTCGGCGAGGTCCTCGACGTCGCGCGCCGCCGGTGCGGCCGGCTGCCAACGCAGGGTCGCCTCGACCGGTGCGGGTGCGGGCGCGGGCGCGGCGGGTTCGATCCGCAGGGCGACCTTGGTGCCGCCGATGTCGATGCCGAGCACCCCGGCGACACCGGCGCCGACAGCGGGCGGCAGGGCGGTGGATGACACGGTGGGACTCCTCTCGCCGCCGGTCAGGCGCGCTGCGCGGGGATGAGACCGAAGAACGAGCGGTACAGGTCGAGCTGCTCGGCGAGCATGTGGATGCCGGGATGGGTGGGTAGCCCGAGGGTGGCGGCGGCGGCCAGCAGCCGGGTGCGCGCGGGCTTCATGATGATGTCCGCGACCACGCAGCCGGCGGGCAGCGCGTCGGGCGGGAAGGGCAGCGGGTCGTCGGGGCGCAGGCCGAGCGGTGTCGCGTTGACCGCCAGATCCGCGTCGCCCAGCACCGGTGCGGCGGCGGCGACGGTGCGTCCCGGCCAGTGCGCGTCCAGCCGGGCGACGAGGTCCGCGCACTTGTCCTGGTCCGGGTCGTGGATGGCCAGCGGGCCGCAGCCGGCCTCGAGCAGCGCGACCGCGATCGCGCTGCCGGCGCCGCCCGCGCCCAGGAGCGCGACCCGCGCGCCGCGCGGCGGGTGCCCGGCGGCGGTGAGGCCGCGGACGAAGCCGGCGCCGTCGAAGTTGTCCGCGCGCCAGCCGCCGGGAGCGCGGCGCAGCACGTTGGCGCTGCCGCTGATCGCGGCGGCGGTGCTGCGCTCACTGGCCAGGGTGCAGGCGGCGATCTTGTGCGGGATCGTGACGAGCACGCCGTCGAGGTTCCCGATCGCTTCCAGACCTTCCAGCACGGTGGCGAACCGCCGTGGGTGGGCCTGCACGGGGATCAGGACGGCGTCCATCGCGAGCCGAGCGAACAGCGGGTTGAGCAGCGCGGGCGCCTGGACCTGGGTGACCGGGTCGCCGATCACCGCGTACAGCCTGGTGGTGCCGCTGATCGGTAGCGCGGTGGGCGTGGTGGGGGGCGCGGTCACGCCGCGTCCTGGCGGGGCATCGCGGCGAGCGTCGAGAGCACGACCCGCTCGTCGACATCGGGGACCAGCTCGGGACCGTTCGCGCCGTCGAGCACGAACGTCAGCCCGGTGTTCGTCGACTTCTTGTCCAGCCGCATCACGGCGACGAGGTCGGCCGCCCCGGCGCCGGCTGGCAGGGCTGTGGGCAGGCCGTAGCCCCGCACGACGTCGAGGTGCTCGGCGACCCGGTCGGGCCCGATCCGGCCGAGGGCGCCCGCGAGCTGACCGGCGAACACGGTACCGACGGCCACCGCCTCGCCGTGGCGCAGCGCGTAGTCGGTGACCCGTTCCAGCGCGTGGCCGAGGGTGTGCCCGTAGTTGAGGATGTGGCGCAGGCTCGCGTCGCGCTCGTCGCGGGCGACGACGGCGGCCTTGAGCGCGACGCTGGCCGCGATCTGCTCGGCGACCGGGCGTCCCAGCAGGTCGGGAGCGCCGATGAAGTGCGCTCGGGCGATCTCGCCGTAGCCGTTGATCCACTCCCGGCGGGGCAGAGTGGCCAGCAGGTCGGTGTCGCACAGGACGGCGCTCGGCTGCCAGTAGGCCCCGACGAGGTTCTTGCCGGCGGACAGGTTCACCGCGGTCTTCCCGCCGACGCTCGCGTCCACCTGGGCGAGCAGGGACGTCGGCAGATGGATGACGGCGACGCCGCGGTGGTAGAGCGCGGCCGCGAGCCCGACGACGTCGGTCGTCGTGCCGCCGCCGCAGGAGATGACCACGTCGGACCGGGTCAGCCCGAAGTCGGTGAACTGCCCGCACAGCGCCTCGACGTTCGCGAGCGTCTTGTCCGCCTCGCCGTCGCGGGCGGGCAGTCGCAGCGCTGGCACTCGCGGATCCGGCACGGTGTCCAGGGGACGGGCGGAGACGATGACCGCGCGCCGGGCCCCGGTCCGGGCGACGATCTCGGGCAGGACCCGGCGTACCCCCGGGCCGATCTCGACCGGGTAGGAGCGTGCGCCGAGGTCGACCAGGACGCGGTGATGGTCCGGGCCGAGGCGTTCGATCGAGCTGAGTGGCTGCCCCACTGTCGGCATCGACAGCCATCCTTTCGGTTGTGGTCGTGACAGGCGCCATGCGGACGGCCGACCCGCCGGGCAATCGCGCGGGCGGGCACCCGCCCGCGCGGTGACGCCCGGGTTGCCCGGCCGCGTCCAGTCTGCCGGGAGCGGTGCCGCCTGCCCTCACCAGGGGCGCCTGATCCGATCTGGTGACCCTGGTGGCGGCCGCGCACGCCCCGCGACGAAGGTCCGCGCACGTCCTATACGTCGTCGCCGCTGTGACGCAGGCCATACGGGGGGCGCTTTCGGGGAACTGTGATGTTCCATATGTCCGCTTTTGGCGTGGTGTTCGGGACGCCGCCGCGGATCTGCGTCAGGCTCGACGAGAACGGGTCGGTCCGCGGGCCGACGCTGCGTCGGGAACGATCAGGACGAGCGGTAGTTCGTCCACTGAGGAGTCCGTCATGACCAGACCGACCGCCGCCAGTGCCGATTCCGGGCCGGCGCCGGCCGGGGCATCCGCCAGGGCATCGGTCGGGTCGGCGAAGGCGGGCGGCGGCGCGCCGGCCGGTTCCGACCCCCGGCGTCCGGGAAGCGCCACGGAAGGCGCGGAGCCGGTCGGGGCCGCCGCGCCGGGCACCGGGGCGGCGCCACATGCTCCGTATCCGGACGATGACCCCGGCCAGGCGATGGCCGATAGCCCGGAAGTGACCGCCGACGAACTGCCGGGAGCACGGGCGCTGTGGATTCTCGCGTTCACGTTCGCCGCCGTCGGGTTGTTCTTCCCGCTTTCCGGCCTGATCGCGATCGGTTGCGGCGCCCTGGCCTGGCGGCGGGGCAGCGGACGCGGCCGGGTGGCGACCTTCGTCGCGATCGCGACCACCCTCATCGGCGTCGTGCTGACCGTCGTGGTGCTGACCACCTGAGACCACCTGACCGGGCACGTCGCCCCTCGCCGGGCCGACCGCGCGAGACGACGGACGCGGGCACTTCCGCGCACAGGTGAGGCCGCCCAGCTCGGGGGGTGCCGGGCGGCCTCCTATTCATGATGACATTTGAACCGTCCCGGACACAAGCCAGCCGACCACTCGGGGCGTCGGCCCAGGTGGCAGGGGAAGGTCAGGCAGGCCAGGGTGCGCCGCGCTGCAACAGGTCGACTAGCAGGCCCGAGCCGCCGTCCAGGTAGGCCTGGGTGGGGCTGCCCGGATCCGGCTGGATCTGCTCGACCAGGGCACCACCGCGGCCCGCGCCGCGCAACGCGGCCGCCAGATCGTCGACCAGGTAGCCGATGGCGAACAGACCCTCGCCGCGAAGATCGAGCATCTCGCGCGCCAGTGACGGCTGGTGCCCCGGCTCGACCAGCTGGACGTGGCCCGCGCCGAGACGGCCGACAGCCACCCGGGCGCCGTCGAGGGCGATGGTCCGGTTACGGCGCAATGCCGGGCCGGACAGCGCCACCACCTGCCAGGAGTCGATGCCGAGGGCGACCGTGTAAAGCCCGCGGGCCAGGTCGAGGTCGGCGACGACGATGCCGAAGTGGTGAAAGGTCAGGTTGGCCAGGATCGAATCAACCGCGGCGAATCCCGTGCCCGGTCGCGGCGCGAGCGGGAATTGCCCGACGGGTGCCCGGCCGGTGGCGGAGATACCGCCCGCCCGCTCGGGCGCACGAGTGAGAAAGACCGATTCCGTTGACACGACGCCCCCTCCACGTCCCACCGGCATCGGGGGAGTTTGCCGATCGTATCGTCGTCCCCCGGCGCCGACTGCCGGCGGGGCGTGCACGGCGGCGGCCGTTCCACGCTACGGAGTTTGTTCCACGCGGCTGGTTGTTCCGCCCGGAGACGGTAGTTCCGCCGCGGCGCCCCCGCGGTCGACGATGATGCCTCCCATGCCGACTTTCATCGAGAAGCCGACCATCGTCGAGGCCGCCGGGAACCTGCCCAAAGTCATTCGTGAGTATGTGGGGGCGGTGAACACCGGCACCCGCGGACTGAGCATCGCGCACATGTCGAGCCCGGGCGGGTGGGCCGAGCCCGGCCAGCGCCCCGAGTTCGACGAGTACACGATCGTCCTGCGCGGGGCGGTCCTGGTGGAGCACGAAGGCGGAACCCTCGAGGTCGGAGCGGGTCAGGCGGTGCGCACGGCTGCCGGGGAGTGGGTGCGCTACAGCACGCCGGGACCCGACGGCGCCGACTACGTCTCCGTCTGCCTGCCGGGCTTCACCCCCGACACCGTCCACCGGGACGCGTGAGAGCCGCCCGGGCGGCGCGGCACCGTTCTGGCATCCATATCACGTTGTTGCGTGTACAACGTATTGTGGATGGATGAGCGGACCCGTCCCGGCCGTCGGTGTCGACCTGGAGGTCGTTGACGGGCGGGCGGCCGACGTGGGCGGCATCCCGGTGCGCCGCACCCTGCCCCGCCAGGGGCGGCGGACCGTCGGTGCCTGGTGCTTCGTCGACCAGATGGGCCCGCTGGCGGTCGGCCCGCGGCGCCCGGTCGAGATCGGGCCTCACCCGCACATCGGGCTCGCCACCGTGACCTGGCTGCTGTCCGGTGGGCTGGTGCACCGAGACAGCCTGGGCAGCAACCAGCCGCTGCGGCCCGGGGAACTCAACCTGATGACCGCCGGCAACGGCGTCGCCCACGCCGAGGCGTCCGAGGACGGCGACGGCCAGCTGCACGGCGTGCAGCTGTGGGTCGCCCAACCGGACCGCACCCGGCACGGCCCCGCCGACTTCGCCCACCACCCGCACCTGCCCGTCGCCGGCTTCGGCTCGGTCGAGGTGACGGTGCTGCTCGGCGAGCTGGGCGGCGCGGCCTCCCCGGCTCGCACCGACACGCCTCTGGTCGGAGCCGAGCTCGCCCTGCACGGCGGGGGCGGCGTGCTGCCGCTGCGGCGCGACTTCGAGTACGCCGTGATCGCCCTCGACGGGGCGGTGCGGATCGGCGCGAACGTCCTGGTCGCCGGCCAGCTGGGCTACCTGCGCCCCGGCCGGGAGGAGCTGCCGATCGGCACCGGGCCGGCCGTGGCCGGCGTTCCCGCCAGCGGCACGGGCGGCACGGGCGGCGCCGGTGGGCGTGGCGTGCGGGCGATGCTGCTCGGCGGCGAGCCGTTTCCCGAGCAGGTGGTCATGTGGTGGAACCTCGTCGCCCGTACCCGCGGCGAGATCGAGGCCGCCCGTGCCGACTGGACGGCGGGTGCCGAGCGGTTCGGCGCCGTCGCGACCCCGGCGGCCCGCGTCCCCGCACCTGTGCCGATGTGGGTCAGAGCCGGTTGACCTGCTCGGCGATCGTCTCGACGTCGGAGTACTTCATCCCGAGCAGGTCCGCCTGCTTCCAGCGCACGACCCCTCAGAATTCGGTACCGGTGTCAGGATACGGCCCGCCCAGCAGTGGCGCCCCGGCCCCACGCGGCCCCGGTCCGCGCCCCGCGATCAGAAGCTGACCGGCTCGCCGACCCCGCCGGCGCGACTGAGCAGCTCGTCGAGGTCGTACTCGTACCAGCGCCGCATCGGCTCCGGCGAGCTGCTGCGGCCCCACTCGTACATCCGGCGCTGCGACTCGAAGGAGCCGTCGTGCCAGCGGCGGAGCACGTCCCCGAGGCGCAGCGGGGTCGGCAGGAAGTCCGCGCCGCCGAGGAGCCCGGCCAGGCGCCCGACGGCGTCCGCCGCGGCGAGCCGACCCTCCTCCACGTCCACCATCACCCCGCTCAGCGCGGCGAACAGCGGCTGGAACTCCGGCAGGTCGGGGCAGAAGGTGCCCGGGTGCGGCGCGTCGAGCAGCCGGTCGAACAGCTCGCGGTCGCCCTTCTCCAGGTAGCCGAAGTACGTGCCGAGGATTCGGGCGATGCCCATGTTCCAGCCCATGAACCAGACCTTCGACCACGCCCGCCACAGGTCGAAGTCGCGGAACGAGACGTACGAGCCGTGCACGAGCTTGTCGTTGACGTCGAGGATGGTCTGGTTGAGGGCGTCGATGTGATTGAACCGCTCGGCGGAGAAGTCGTCGTCGTCGAGCGCGGCCAGCAGGGTCGGGGCGAAGGCGTAGATCACCTGCATCGTGTTGGCCATGCCGCGGGAGAACAGCGCGTCTATCGCACCGGCCGCGTGGCTCATCATCGCCCAGCGATCACCGACCGTGCGGCTGCTGGAGTACTGGGTGCGCCCGGTGGACACCCAGTCCCAGGCCGGCCGGGCGCCCGCGAACTGCCGCGCCACGCTGGGGAAACGGCTGAGGAAGTCGGCCCACTCCTGGTCGGCGGAGCGGCCCGGCTCCTTGGGGAAGCGCCGGGTGTCGAGGTTGAGCCCGACGCTGCACAGCGGGTTGGTGGCGCGCTGGTGGTTGTCGAACGGGATCACCCACAGCCAGCCGCCGTCGAAGATGTGGTGCAGGGTGCCCTGGTGCCACTCGGACGGCTGCCCGCTCGGGGTGGTGACCTCGTCGAACGGGGTCACGCCGACCATGTGTGTGAACAGCGTGCGGGAGCTCGTCCGGAACCGGCAGGGATCCTCGCGGAGTCCGAAGGTGGAGGCGAGCACGGAGTTGCGCCCGGACGCGTCGACGACGTACCGGACCCGCAGCCTGTCGCCGGACCGCGTCGTCAGCGTCGCCGCGTCGGCGCTGAACTCGACCTTCTCCACCCACGTCCGCTGGCGCGGCTCCGCTCCGTACCGGACCGCCGTATAGAACAGGTAGGAGTCGATGTCCTGGCGGTGCATGTGCATCTCCGGCCCGTTGGGGAACTCGGAGACGTTGCACTGGGTGACTTCCTCGGGGTTCTGGACGTGGCCTTCACGGTGGTACACGAAGCCGAAGTTGCGCTTGACGCCGCAGGCGGAGGTGACGTGCGAGCGCACTCCCTCGAAGCTGCTCACGTGGGCCAGCTCGGGGACGTCGAACCGCTCCGCCAGGAGTTTCAGCAGGTAGGTCGTTTCTCCAATCGTAGACTCGCCGAGCGCGAACCTGGGATGACTGCCGCTGTCCACGAGCACCACGCTGTGCCCGTGCCGGGCGAGGATGTTGGCCAGCGTCGAGCCGGCGATGCCGCTCCCCAGGATCGCAACCGAATAGTCGTATCCGCTCATGACGAGACCCCCTGATGGCTTCTCCACGGAGTGGGCCGGCCGCGTCCCCCGCGTCCCACAAAGATCGCAATTATCGCAACCGGTAGACAAATAACACTTAACCATCTCGACGGGGTGTGCGAACCATAAACGCCGCATCAATGCCACCCGGTCAGCGGGTGCCCGAAAAGGACCGATATACTCCGCTATATCGAAGACATGGCGAATTGGGTTCTTGTCATGAGAGATCGTCTTTGTTCGGCCCGCTCGCCGGGGGTGGCGGGGGGATCGTCGCCGGCGCCGCGGGCTGCCTGTCCCGGGTGGGCGCGGACGCACCGCCGGCCTGTCGGATCTCGACCAGGCGGACGGATCGCCAGTTGACCAGCATGGTTCGGCCGTCGGCCAGATGGAGCTGCTCGACCTCGCAGCGGAAGACCGCCTGGGCGACCCGTCGGCGCAGCTCCTCCGGATCGGTCCCCGCCGGCAGCGGATAGGGCTGCCCGTCGATCAGGATCTGCACTTCCACCGCCCAACAGTCGCACACGTGTTCGATCGTGGCAAGGTTGGGGGTGGCCGAGTGGGTGGCGCGCGGTCCGCGGCGGCCATCACGCGAGTGGGGAGGGGCGAGTGGCGGGAAAGGGACGAACGTGAGCGCCGTCGGCGCGGCGGGCGCGGGCGGCCCGCGCTCCCCGCTGGCCCGGGTCTTCGACGACGCTCTGGTCACCGCGGGCGCCCGGGCGGATCCCGGCGAGCGGGTGGCGGCCTTCGTGGACCTCGCCCGGCGCTACCAGGAGCCTGGGCGGCACTACCACACGCTGCGGCACGTGGCCGAGATGACGGCCGCCCTGCGGGTGCTGCTCGCCGCCGAGCGGCCTGCGCCCGCGGCCCGGTCCTCGCCCGAGGGTGCGACCGTCCATGCCTGCGTGCTCGCCGGCTACTTCCACGACGCCGTCCTCGTGCCGCGGCGGATCGACAACGAGCAGCGCTCCGCCCAGCTCGCGGTAGCGGTCCTCGAACGCCTGGGCTGTCCCGGGCAGGTGGGGGAGACGGTGGCACGCCTGGTGCTGGCCACCGCCGCGCACCGCTCGCACCAGCCGGACGAGGCGCTCGTCAACGACGCGGACCTGCGGATCCTGTCCCGGCACCCGGCCGCCTACGACCAGTACGTCCGCCGTGTCCGCCGCGAGTACGGGGGCCTCGACGACCAGGTGTGGCGGGCGGGGCGCGGCGCGGTCGTGCGCGCCCTGCTGAGCGGTCCCGTCTACGCGACGGCCTGGGCACGCCGTGCCTGGGAGCCCACGGCCCGGCTCAACCTGCTCCGCGAGCTCGACGCGCTCGGCTGACGCCACCGAGCGCCGGCGTCACCGCCGGCCCGGATGGTCGCCGGCAGCGGGGGGCGGGTACCGCCGCGCGCAGGCCGTCGCCAGCACACAGGTCAGCAGCAGGCCGCTGATGACCGGCCCGGCGCTGAAATCCGTCGGCGACGGTTGCAGCCCCGGCCACGTCACCGCGTAGAGGCCGAGCGAGCCGGCGGCGCCCGCCCCGGTCGTGGCGAGCCGGTAGCGGCGCAGGACGGGAACCCCGGCGACGCCGGCCGCGCCGCACGCGTGACCGAGCACGGCGACGGCGAGCAGGAGCCCGCCGGTGGTCCGGACCGCGGCGGCGGGCAGCCAGTCCAACAGCCGGGAGGCGCCGTCCCAGCCGTAGCGCTCACCCGGCGTGCCGGTCGGCGCCCCCGGCCAGACCAGCAGATGAACGAGCCCGTAGCAGAGCAGCATCGAGCCGGCGGCCGCGGCGGACAGCCGGCGCGCCGCGTCGGAGACGACGGGATGATCCCGAAGCCGGGAACCGCTCACGGGGTGTGCCGCCCCGATGTGGACGGCGGCGGAATGGTCGCGGACTCGACGGTGTCCATCTCCGCCGTCTCGAGCGGGGCGGTGGACGCGGGCGGGAGCGGACCGAGGAGCGGACAGGAGGTGGTGTCGTCGGTCGCGGTGAGGGCGGCGCGAGCGGTCGAGGCCGGGGGCCCGTCCAACGTCGCGACCGCGGCGAGGACACCCCCTTCCGGCGCGCAGGTGCGCGCCGGGCGGCTGCTCGGGGCCGCGCCGGGCGGGTGCTGCGGGGGTAGATGCCGTGCCGACGGGTGCGACGCCGGGCCAGGTCGACCCGGTGGTTGTTCCATGTGTGTCGGTGGGGCATCCGGGCGGGTGGTGCTGGGGCGAGGCGTCGTCCCGGGCGGCTCGGGCGCGTGCGACGGCCCGGAGGGCGGGGTGGACACGGCTCGGTGCGCCGCCGACGGGTGGGGCGCCAGCACCCGCGTCGTCGTGGTGCCGCGCGGCGCGGTCGGCGGGTCGGTGTGGCCGGTCGCGCCGGCGGCGGTGGCCGCGGCGAGGACGGCGGCGGCGAGCACCGGATCGAGCTCCGGCGGGACGGTGCGCAGGTCGAGCAGGCAGCAGCCGTGCTCGACGCGGCCGAGCACGGCGGGCTCACCGTGGCGCAGCGGTGCCGCCACGGCGGCGTCCAGTGCTACGGCCGCGCTGGGCAGTTCGGCGCCGATGGTGACGGGCCAGCGCCGATACCCGGTCTCGGCGCCGGCGGGGACGGCGGCGGCAGCGGCCCCGTCGTCCACGAACGCCCGTCCGGCCACGGCGGACGCGGCGATTCCGGCGCGGCGCAGCCAGGCCGCGAGCGTCTCGGCGCGCGCGGTCAGCCGCTCCGGATGGGCCCGCAGGGCGCGGCCCGTCGGCGAGTCGCCCTGGCGCAGCGTCGCCTCGAGCGCGGCGAGGGTGAGCTTGCCGGCTCGCAGCGCCCGGGACATGGGATGCCGCCGCATCCGGTCGATCAGGTCCGCGCGCCCGAACAGCAGGCCGCACTGCGGACCGCCGAGGAGTTTGTCGCCGCTGGCCGTGACCACGCCGACGCCCGCGTCCAGCCAGGTCGTCACGTCCGGCTCCGCGGCCAGCAACGGCTCGGGACGGAGCAGGCCGGAGCCGCAGTCGCCGACGAGCGGCACCGCGAAGTCGGCGCACAGCGCGGCGAGATCGCCGACGCCGGGCCGGTCGGTGAAGCCGACGACCTGGTAGCCGGCCGGGTGCACGCGGAGCACGAAGCCCGTCTCGGGCCCGATCGCGTCGGCGTAGTCGCCGAGGGTCGTGTGGTTGGTGGTGCCGACCTCGCGCAGCCGGGCTCCCGCGGCGACCAGGAGATCCGGCAGCCGGAATCCGTCGGTGGTCTCCAGCAGTTCGCCCCGGCTGACGACGATCTCCCGCTGGCCGGCGAGGGCCGCGGCGGACAGGGCGAGGGCCGCGGCGTTGTTGTTCACCACGTGTACCGCGGCCGCCGCCGGCACCGCGGCGGCCATGGCCGCGTGGGCCGTCCGCCCCCGGCGGTCCCGGCGGCCGGTGTGGAGATCGAGCTCCAGATCGGTCGTGCCGGCGGCCAGATCGACGGCCGCCCGGGCTGCCGCCGACAGGGGTGCCCGGCCGAGCGCGCCGTGCAGCAGTACCCCGGTGGCATTGATCACCGGGCGCAGCCCGGTCACGGTGCGGGCGAGCGCCACCGGCGCCGGTACCGGATCCTCGGCGGCGTCGGAGCGGGGAGGGGCCAGATCGTCAATCACTTCACGTAAATCTAGTGACGCAATCCGTGATGTCCATGCGGGTTGCCGTCCCGCGGATGTGTCTTCGTGTGTTCCTCTGAAATGTCCAGGTGGCGGCTTCCGGCGTGATGCGTGCCATCCGCCGGTCGGGTAGCCTCTCACCCCGAAGGGGAGTAGCCCCGCCGAGCGATGCAGCGTCGGCGCGCGGCCACGCCGATCCGCACCGGGTCGGCGGCGTGTGCGCCGGGCTGCCTCGAGCGGCCCGGTGCGTCGACATACTGGCGTCCGCTGGATCGGCCCGTCGCGGGCCGGGCCGTCGGCGCCCGGCGGCCGGGCCCGGCCGCGATGGTCGGGTGGGCGAGACCTTCGACACGGCAGCCATGCCGGGTCGAAGGCGTCTCCCCGCTCACGACCTGGCCCGATCGAGAGGTTCCGGCGTGAGTATCACCGCGGCATTAGTCACCTTCGGCGTCATCTTCCTCGCCGAACTACCCGACAAGACGATGGTCGCGAGCCTCGTGCTGGGAAGCCGGTTCCGGCCCCTGTACGTCTGGGTGGGAGTGGCGGCGGCGTTCGTCATCCACGTGACCGTGGCGGTGGCGGCGGGCAGTGCCTTCTCCCTGCTGCCGAACCGGCTCGTGGACGCGATCACGGCGCTGCTGTTCCTGGCCGGGGCCGTCCTCGTGCTCCGCGAGGGTCACCAGGACGGGGAACCAGCCGGGACGCAGGCCGGCGCCGCCGCGACGCCGGCCTCTCCGGAGGGGGCCGAGGCTCCCGCGCCCGGCCGCGCCACCGCCACCGCCACCCCGTTCTGGCGGGTGGCCGCCACCTCCTTCGGTGTCGTCTTCCTCGCCGAGCTCGGCGACCTCACCCAGATCTCGACGGCGAACCTGGCCGCCCGGTTCGACGCGCCTGTCGCCGTCTGGCTCGGCGCGGTGCTGGCGCTGTGGACCGTGGCCGGGCTTGCCATCGCCGGCGGGCGCGGGCTGCTGCGGCTGATACCGATCTCCATGATCACCCGGATCGCCGCGGCGGCGTTCCTCGTGCTCGCCGTCATCTCGGGGATCGAGGTGGTGCGCGGGTAGGCGGCGCCGCCGCCGAGCCGATCACCGGGCGGGACCGGACCGGGACGGCCAACGAGGGTCGTCAGTGGCGAAGACGAGCACGACGTCCGTGTCCGAGGAGAAGTCGACGAGACGGGACGCGGCGGGCAGCGGCGCGAGGGTGCGCCGCAGTTCCGCCGCCGCGCACCCCTCCGGTACCGCGACCACGTACCGCTCGTGGCGCTCGGGCGGCCGGTCGGCTCCGGCGCTGGTCGGCTCCGCGGCGGCGGGGTTCGCCCGCTCGGCGTGGGCGGGCTGGGCGTCCGCGGCCTCGGTCAGCGTCTGCGCGAGCCGGCGCGCCTCCTCCGGCCGCAGCCGCAGGACGGCCGGGGTGGCGCCGGGCGCCTGGGCGCCGAGCAGGACGAGCGGTCGCCGCGCCGTCATGCCGGGGGGCGGGCCGACGGAGACGGCCGCGCCCTCGGCGGTGTAGAGGTGGGTGGCGAGGTCGGCGGGAGGGACGGCGTCCGGGGGAACGACGTCACCGCGGGACCAGGGCGGGTTGATGTTCATGAACAGACGTTCTCATCGGACGACGTGTGATCCCATCCCGCCAGACGGGGAGAAGTCGGGGGGTAAGGCCGGCGATCGGCCCGGGAGGGTCGTGGCGAGCGAGCGGCCAGGGGGAGTCGGGTGTCGGTCCGGTGTGAGAAAGGCCGCTTCCCAGTGGGAATTCGGCGGGTGTGGGAGGGGCGTGGTCGGGGTAGGCCCGCAACGTCGCGCTTGCCAGGGGCACGACGCGTGGTGGGAGGCAGCCCGGCCGGCTTCTCGCGGCGCCCAGGCCGTCCGGTCGTCAGCGGAGCCATGGAGCCATGGAGCCAAGTGTTCGGGTCGAGGTGACCGGTCGAGACGCCATCGTCGTGCACCCGGTGGGTGACATCGACTACTCGTCGCTGGATCCCCTGCGGGAGGCACTGCTCGACGCCCGGGTCGCCGGCGTTCGGGACATCGTCGTGGACCTGGCGGAGGTCAGCTTCCTCGACTCCCAGGGGCTGGCGGTGATCCTGTTCGCCCACCAGCGCCAGCGATCGGCCGGCGGCCGGCTGGCGCTGCGCAACCTCAACGAGGACGGTTACCGGCTGCTCACCGTCACCAACCTGACCTCTGTCATCGACGTCGACCAGGGCGGCCCGGCGACGGCGTCCGGCGTGGCGAGCCGGCGCGGAGCATGACCTGACGATCCCGCCCCGCCGGGGACGGCGCGCCCGCGGTGACGGGCCGGCGAAGTCTCCCGCCCGGGCGGGGCGGCCGGGCTGGTCGGTCCGGGCGGGCTGGTCGGTCCGGGCGGGCTCAGTCGCGCGGCCCGCGCCCGCTCGGCTGGCCGGTCCAGTGGTAGGAGACGTCCCGGGAGTACTCGGTGAAGCCGAGGCCGGTGTACATCCGCACCGCCCGGTCGTTGTCCTCGTCGACGTAGAGCAGTACCGAGGCGAGTCCGTGGGCGCGCAGATGGCGCAGGCCGACGAGGGTCAACGCCCGGCCGAGCCCGGCCCCGCCCGCCCCGGGCAGCACGCCGATCACGTAGACCTCCCCGATGGGACCGCCCGCGGCGCCGGGCGGCGGCGTCGTGTCCACCTCGTGCACCTTGGTCCAGTGGAAGCCGACGAGGCGACCGTCACGCTCGGCGACGAAGAATCCCGCCGGGTCGAACCAGGGCTCGGCCTGGCGCAGGGCCAGATCGGCACGAGTCCACCGGCCCTGCTCGGGATGGTCGGCGAAGGCCGCGGCGTTGACCGCCAGCCAGCCCTCGTCGTCCCGGCCGGGGACGAAGGGGCGTACGTCGATGCCGGGCGGCAGCTCGGGCGCCGGCAGCGGCGGCCCGGCGTCGAGGGGACGGCGCAGCTGGAACAGCACCCGCGCGCGGGCGAAACCGAGCTGATCGGCGAGCACCGCCGCACCCGGGAGGTCGCCGTGCGCCCAGACGTCGAGCCGTGCGGGCGGCGAGCCGACCGCCTCGGTCAGCGCGCCGGCCAGGGCCCTCCCGATGCCGTGGCGTCGGTGCGCGGGATGCACGACGACCTCGGCCTGATGGTTGCCCATGCCCCCGCCGAGATGCGCGTAGCCGACGATCTCCCGCGGATCGTCGGCACCGGACAGCGCCGACGATCCGCCGGTGACCGTCCGCATGGCCAGCAGGTGACGGCCGGCGCCCACAGGCAGCCCCGGACGCAGGGCAAGACGGACGTCCTCGGACACCGGGCCGCAGCCGTCGGCCCGTTCCGCGGCCACGAGCAGACTCTCGACGCCGTCGACGTCGGCACCGCTGAGCGTCGACTGCCAGGTCAGGGAGGTCATGGTACGACCGTAGGGGGCGGGGAGCCCCGCTGTCGCGCCATCGACCCGCCCTGGCCGTGGCCCGGGCCGGTCCTAGACCCGCTCGGGAGTCCGCGTGTCCTCGCGGTTGACCCGGCCGCCCGATCCGCCGGGACCGTCCGCGAGCGGGGTGATCGGCGGCGCGACGAACTTGTAGCCGACGTGCCGGACCGTGCCGATCATGGCCTCGTGTTCGGGGCCGAGTTTCGCGCGCAGCCGGCGGACGTGGACGTCGACCGTCCGGGTGCCACCGTAGTAGTCGTAGCCCCACACCTCCTGGAGCAGCTGCGCCCGGGTGAAGACCCGGCCGGGGTGCTGGGCCAGGTACTTGAGCAGCTCGAACTCCTTGAAGGTGAGTTCGAGGGGGCGGCCGCGCAGCTTCGCCGAGTAGGTGGTCTCGTCCACCGACAGGTCGCCGGACCGGATGACACCGGCCTCGGCGGTGCCGCCGGCGGCGGCGACCCGACCGATGGCCAGTCGCAACCGGGCCTCGACCTCGGCGGGACCCGCGGAGTCGAGGACGACGTCGTCGACGCCCCAGTCCGCGGACACCGCGGCCAGGCCGCCCTCGGTGACCAGCGCCAGCAGCGGGGTCGTGAGCCCGGTGGTACGCAGCAGCCGGCACAGGCCACGGGCGATGACGAGCTCCCGGCGGCCGTCCACCGTGATCACGTCCACGGGCGGGGCGTCCAGCAGCGCGCTCGCCTCGAGCGGCGCGACTCGTACCGTGTGGGTGAGCAGACCAAGGGACGGAAACGACTCGGCGGAGGGACCGGGGGCGTTGGTGAGCAAAAGGACGACGCTCAAGACGACTCCTCCAGGCAGGTGTTGTGGTGGGGCAGCGTCGACCCGGTGAGTAACTCCAACCCCGGCACTGGGCGTCTCACGACCGTCATGGGCATGAAACGAAGGCCGGTATGTGGGGAGGATAGCGGAGTGTCCTACTCGGCTCCTACCGTCTACGGGCTACTACCTACCGCGGATTCTGAGATCCTGGCCACGAGTCACGATCCTAAGATCAACGATCTATACGGAGAGTCACGGGATCTGGCCGTTGTGGTGGCACACGGCTTCTCGGGATCGATGACGCGGCCCGCGTTACGCCGTGTATCGGCCGGGTTAAGGAAATATGCCGGCGTGCAGGTCATGGACCTGCGCGGGCATGGCCGATCCACGGGGTTCTGCACGTTCGGTGATCGTGAGGTGTTCGACGTCGACGCGGCGGTCGGGGCCGCCCGCCGGCTCGGCTATCAGCGCGTTGCCACCATTGGTTGGTCGATGGGTGGGGCCGCGGTGATCCGGCAGGCCGCGATGGTCAAGTCTGGTACGCTCTGTCACGGTCACCGCCTTCGTCATCCTCCGGACGCGGTGGTCAGCGTGAGCGCGACGAGCCGTTGGTTCGTGCGGGATACCAGGCCCATGCGTCGGATCCACTGGTTCGCGGAACACGCGACTGGCCGGATGGTGGCACGCGGAGTGTTACGTGTACGCATCGATTCGGGCGCTTTCGTGCCAATTCCGGCGTCTCCGCTGGACCTCATCGGATCGATTGCTCCAACGCCATTGCTGATCGTTCATGGATGCCGCGACCGGTATTTCACGCTCGATCATCCGCGGGCGCTCGCCGCGGCGGCGGGAGAGCAGGCACGGCTGTGGATCGAGCCCGAGTTCGGCCACGCCGAGGCCGGCCTGAACCCCGGTCTGCTGGACCGCATCGGCGCCGAGATCGTCAGCCTGACGGCACAGACCCGGCCGTCCGGACCGGCGGTGGCTCCCGAGACGGCGGTGCCACTCGCGAGGGCAGTGCCCCCCGACCCGGAGGCGAGGGTCGGATGACGGCCGAGTCCGAACCGGCGCCGCCGCGGGTCACCGTGCGGTACTGGGCCGCCGCGCGGGCCGCCGCCGGCGTGGCCGAGGAGACAGTCCCGGCCCGCACCCTCGCGGAGCTGTTCGTGATCGTCGCCGCCCGGCACGGTGGATCCCTGCCGGCGGTGCTGCGGCGCTGCTCCTACCTGGTGGACGACTGCCCGGTGGGTCGGCGGGACCCGGCCGGCGTCGTGCTGCCCGACGGTGCCGTCGTCGAGGCCCTGCCGCCGTTCGCCGGCGGCTGATCCGTGTTCGCGCGCCCGCCACCGGTGCGGCGCCGGGCGCGCGACGAGGGCATGACAGCATGGCGGGCGTGAGCGCAGGCGATCCGGGATCACCCGGCAGCACCCTCCCATCCCGGGACGGCCTGCCCGGGGACGATGAGTCCGGGGACGCGGCCTGGCTCGCGCCGGTGGCCGCCGTGGTCGCGGCGGGGCTCGCGATCGCCGCCGCGATCCTCGCCACCTGGGCGCTCGCGGTGGTCCTCGCCGCCGAGCAGGTCGCCTTCGCCTGGGCCTGGGGCCGGGTGCTGCGCTGCTCGCCGGGCACGATCGGACTGGTCGCGGCCTGGTCGGTGCTGGCCGACGTGGCCGTGCTCGTCACCCACCGGCACACCTACGGCTCGGCCGCCGGCGTCGTCGGCTCGGCCGTCGCGGCGGTCGTCCTCTATCAGCTCACGCTGCGCCGAGCGGTGACGCTGCGCGTCCGACCGGTCGCCGTCCCCGCGGCCTCGGCAACCCCCGCGGCCTCGGCAACCCCCGCCGCCTCCCCCGGCCCTGCGGTTTCCCCGACGCCCACCGCCGGTACGCCGGCCGCGGGAGCGCCCCCGGGCGCCCCCGCGACGCGGGTGAGCGCCGAGCTCGTCACGGCGCTCGGCGGGATCAGCCTGGGCGCGCTGGCCACCGGCTACCTCGCGCTGCGGGCCGAGTCCGGTGCCCCGAACCCGGCGGACCTGATGGCGACCGCCGGCCTGCTCGGCGCGGGCACCGCGGTCGCCGTTGCCCGGCTGCTCGGCTGGGCGGGGCTCGCCTGGGCGCCCGCCGGGGTGCTCGGGGTGCTCGCCGCCGCCGCGGCGGGTGCGGGCCTCGGCGGTCCCGGCGCCGCCAGCCTGTCGGCGACCGCCGGGCTCGCCGCCGCGGCCGCCGGTGCGCTCGTCGCGGCACTGGTCGACCGCACGCTCGTGCGGGCCCGCGACGAGCCCGCGCCGCCGCCGGCATCGGCGGCGCTGCTTGCCGCCGTCCTGCCCCTCGCCTGCGCGGCTCCCCTCGTCTACCTGGTCGGACGGCACCTGCCCGGATGAGCGGATCCCATCGAGGACTGCGCATCACGGCCGTCGTCGTGGTTGTCCTGCTCGGGCTGCTCGTGGCCGTGGACCGGATCGCGGCGCGCGTCGTCGCCGGCCAGATCGCCATCCAGGCGCAGCGCTCCGACGCCCTGTCGTCACGGCCTGACGTGTCCCTCGGCGGCTTCCCGTTCCTGACCCAGGTCGTCGCCGGCGACTACCGCGACGTCCGGGTCGACGTGCGTGGGCAGGTCCAGCAGGGGGTCCGCGTCGACCGGGTGCACGCCGACCTCGCCGGGGTCCGCGTCCCGCTCGGTGACGTGGTGCGCGGCCAGGTGCGTCAGGTGCCCGTGGACCACCTGACGGCCCGGGTCGAACTGACCTTCGCCGACATCAACACCTACCTGCACGGCCAGGGCTCCGCGCTCACGATCGGCGCGCAGGGTGAGGCGATCCGGGTGGCCGGGAGCGTCGCGGTGCTGGGGACGAGCTACCCGGTGTCCGGCACGGCGGACATCGGGGTGGCGCCGGCCGCGGTGACCTTCACCCCGCGGGAGCTGGCCGCCTCGGTGGGCGCGGTGCTGCCGCCGGCCCTGCGCCAGAGCGTCGGAGAGCTGCTGACGGTCCGCGTGCCGATCGCGGGCCTGCCGTTCAACATGCGCCTGACCTCGGCGACGGTGGCCGCGGACCGGATCGTCTTCGCGGCCTCCGGCCAGAACGTGGTGCTCGACCCGAACGCGACCATCGGCACCGGTACCCCGACGTCCCCCTGACCCCGACGTCCCCCTGACCGGGACGTCCCCCTGACCGGGACGTCCGCGCGGATGACGTGTGCGGCCGGATGTGACCTCGGCGGCGCGTGAGGTGGGAAGAGGGAGCGGAGCCGGGGTGCTGTACGTAGCGTGACGGGAGTCTGGGTCCTGCTGGCGGCGGTCGTCGTGGCGCTCGTGATCGGCGTCGCCAGCCGCCGCCGGGACGGCCGGTTGCGCCCGCGCCGGTCGCGGGTCTCGCCGCCCGTCGTGTCGGGTGCGCGGCTCCCACGCGCGGTCGGGCTGGAGGGTGGGCTGGAGGGTTCGGTGGGCAGTGGTGTCGGGCCCGCGCCGGGCGAGGTGGCGGCGGACGGACTGGGTGGGGAGCTCGCGGCGCTCGGTGCCGAGCTGGGGGAGCGCGCGACGCTGCTGCAGTTCTCGACGGCGTTCTGCGCGCCGTGCCGGACGACGCGGCGGGTTCTCGCCGGTGTCGCCGAGACGGTGCCGGGCGTGCGCCACGTCGAGGTGGACGCGGAGGCACACCTGGGGCTCGTGCGCCGGCTCGGCGTTCGGCGCACCCCGACGGTGCTCGTCCTGGACGGGCATGGCCTGGAGGTGCGGCGGGCGAGCGGTGCCCCGCCGTCGCGCGACGCGGTGTTCGCCACTCTCGCGGAGATCGTCCCACCGGGCGGGGACCAATCGGGCAGACAGTGATTCTTCGGAACCATCGCCCGCGGGTTAACACAGACGTGACGTTCGCTGCTACCGTGACACGAACTATGTTCCGGACGCAGCTTGTGCAGCGCCGCGCGGTCGACCTGTGCCGCGTGAGCAGCTGCCTGTGTCGCTTTTCCTGACCGCGGGTCCGCGCCGTCCGAGTTGATCGGTGCGCCCTGCTTCGCTCCGTATCCGATCGGGTAGTCAGGCGCAGTCAGGAGAAGTCCGGTGACAGATCCCCGGGGCATGCGGTTCACCGCTGCCGTCACCACCGTGGTGCTCGCCGTCGTGCTCGTCACGGGCAGCGGGTGGCTGCTGCTCGCCCAGACGGTCGTCTTCGCCATCGGTGCCGCGGCGGGCGTGCGGTACGCGCCGTACGCCGTCGTCTTCCGCGCGTTGATCAGGCCCCGGCTCGGGCCCCCGGCGAGCACCGAGGACCCGGCTCCGCCCCGGTTCGCCCAGTTCGTGGGCACGATCTTCGGGATCGTGGGGGTCGTCGGGTTCCTCGCGGGCGTCGCGGTGCTCGGCTACGCGGCCGCGGCCGCCGCCTTTGTCGCGGCATTCCTGAACGCCGTGTTCGAGTTCTGCCTCGGCTGCCAGATGTACCTGTTTTTCCGTTCCATCACCGTGAAGGGAGTGCGGGCATGAGCCGCGAGAAGGCATTGGTCGACGCCTCGTGGGTCGAGGCGAACAGCGGTGACCCGAAGGTCGTCCTGGTCGAGGTCGACGAGGACGTCTCCGCCTACGACCGGGGTCACATTCCGGGCGCCGTGCGGCTCGACTGGAAGTCCGAGCTGCAGGACCCGGTGATCCGGGACTTCGTCAACAAGGAGCAGTTCGAGAAGCTGCTGTCCGGCAAGGGCATCGCGAACGACGACACCGTCGTCCTCTACGGCGGCAACAACAACTGGTTCGCCGCCTACGCCTACTGGTACTTCAGCCTGTACGGGCACGCGGACGTCCGGCTGCTCGACGGTGGTCGCAAGAAGTGGGAGCTCGACGGCCGCGAACTGACCGCCGAGGTGCCCACCCGCGCGGAGACGACCTACGCCGCGAGCGAGCCGCGCACCGACATCCGCGCCTTCCGCGAGGAGGTCGTCGCCGCGATCGGGGACAAGGCGCTCGTCGATGTCCGCTCGCCCGACGAGTTCTCCGGCCGCCTGCTCGCGCCGGCGCACCTGCCGCAGGAGCAGTCCCAGCGCCCCGGTCACATTCCCACCGCGAAGAACATCCCGTGGGCGAAGACGGCGAACGAGGACGGCACCTTCCGGAGCAACGACCAGCTGCGCGCGCTCTACGACGAGGCCGGCGTCGACCTGTCCCGGGACATCATCGCCTACTGCCGCATCGGGGAGCGCTCGGCGCACACCTGGTTCGCGCTGCACGAGCTGCTCGACCAGCCGAACGTGAAGAACTACGACGGATCGTGGACCGAGTACGGCTCGCTGGTGGGCGTGCCGATCGAGAGGGGGGCGTGACGCATGTGCGGCGCGACCAGCGGCGGACCGTCCGTGGAGGGAATTGACGTGGCCAAGGAAACCGTGATCCAGGGCATCGTGGTGCGCGGCGGGGAGCCGGTGTCGAGCGGCTACGCCCGGCTGCTCGACGAGGGCGGCGACTTCACCGCCGAGGTCCCGCTGTCCGCGACCGGCCAGTTCCGGTTCTTCGCGCGGCCGGGGACGTGGACCGTGCGGGTCCTGGTGCCCGGCGGCGGCGGTGAGCAGAAGGTCTTCGCCCGGCAGGGCGAGCCGGTGGACACCCAGGTCGAGGTCGCGGCCTGAGCTCAGCCGACCAGGGAAGGGGGCAGCGGGCGATCGTCCGCTGTCCCCTTTCGTCGTTCAGGGCATTCCTGCCCATGTCAGGGGCATTCCTGCCCATGTCAGGGCCATTTCTGTCCGCTTCGGGATCAGCGGCAGACCCGGTGCTCCCGTTCCCAGCCGGCGCCGGGCGAGGTGGGAGACAACCCGGTGTCGGGCGGAACGGTCGTCGGCACCGCGAAGTGCATCGGGCCGACGGCGAAGCATCGCAGCCCGTTCTCCCGGGCGAAGGCGAGCGCCGACTCCCGATCCGGGAACGGGGCGATGATGCGGCGGACGGTGCGCTGCCCGGCCGCCGCGAACAGGACCACCGCGAAGAGTATGTCGGATTCAGCCGTCATGCGATTCAGGAAAGCGCATGCGACGGCGGCGTACGGCCCTTTCGGCGTGACCCGCCCGTGGTCCGTTATTGCGCGTGCAGTGGCTTGTGCAATGGCCTGACGGCGCCGGGGGCAGCCGACGCCAGACGGCCCGGCGGCTCAGTAGACGAGGGCCTGGACGCCGTCCGCGAGCACCTCGTCGGCGAAGGCGGCCGCGCCGGCGATCGTGATCCCGTCGAGCACGTCGTCCGGGCCGAAGGAGCGCCGGGCCGCACACTGGGTGCACACCGTCACCCGGCCGCCGGCGAGGATGCCGGCGAGCAGGTCCGGCAGCGGCGCGGCCTGCGGCAGGCTGAACTCGGCGGCCCGGCCGGGCAGGGCGAACCACGCGGACTCGCCGGTGAGCCAGAGCGACACGTCGGCACCGGCCGCGACGGCGACCGCCGCCACCGTGAAGGCCTGCGAGCAACGCTCCGGGGCGTCGAGCCCGGCGGTGACCTTGACGACGAGGCGACGGGGCATCCCTCCAGTCTGCCTCACCCGCCCGGGCGTGGTCGACGTCGTGGCGGCCGTTAGGCTGCGCAGCGTGCTGCACTACTTCTTCACCGGGCTCCTGGTGGCGATGAGCGTGCTGATCGCCTGGATCTCCGGCTACGTCGTCCACAAGCTGTACGAGGGACTGCGGTGAGCGCCCGGGACCGGACCGCCGCCGAGCGGCCGCGCTCCGCCGACGCGCGCGGCGCGGTGGACCTGCACGCCAGCCTGCTGCCGCTCGCCTTCCTGGTCGGGACCTGGCGCGGCGAGGGCGTCGGCGGCTACGAGGGCATGGACGGCTTCCACTACGGCCAGGAGATCACGTTCGCCGCGGACGGCCGGCCCGCGCTGGGATACGTCTCGCACACCTGGTGGACGGACGAGCCGCGCGACGGCCGCGAGCCCGGCAGCCCGCTGGCCACCGAGACGGGCTTCTGGCGGGTACAGCCGGGGGAGAACGGCGCGACGGCGGTCGAGGTGATGCTGGCGCACCCGTTCGGCATCGCCGAGATCTATGTCGGCACGGTCACCGGTACCCGGATCGACCTCGACCACAACGTGCTGATCCGCACCGCCACCGCCCGGGACGTCACCCGCTCGGTCCGCCTGTACGGGCTGGTCGAGGGCGGCGACCTCGCCTACGCGATCGACATGGAGGCGGAGGGCAAGCCGCTGCAGTCGCACCTGTCGGCGCGGCTGAAGCGGGTCACTGACTAACGCGTTAGGCGGGACTGGCCGCGCTGCCGCCATCCGCGGCGAGCTTGGCCCGCCAGGCCTTCTCCCGCTCGATCGCGGAGGCGAACCCGAGGGCGATCGCCGGGTCGAAGTTGTCGTCGGCGTAGGTGCCGACGCAGCCGAGGATCCGGTCGATTTCCTCGGCGGTGATGGCGGCGAGCGGGAGCTGCCCGGTCAGGAAGATGTCGCCGACCCGGTCGATGGAGAAGTGCACGCCGTAGGTGCGCGCGTTGCGGCCGAGCAGGAAGCCGTAGGTGCCCGCGGCGTTCTCGGCCGGGGCGCGCATGAAGAACGCCTCGACGAACAGCGAGTGGTCCTGCACGACGAGCCAGGTCATCGTGCGCAGCTTGTGCTCGCCCTCCAGGGTGACCAGGAACGAGCCGGTGTCGACGTGCTCGAAGGCGAGGTCGAGGTCGGCCAGGGCGGCGGCGATCAGCGCGTCGAGCCGCTGGCGCTCCGTCGTGTCGATGGGTGCCGTCATGACCGCAAACCTCCCCTGTCGCCGCGGCGACGATGCCGGATCCGGTGCAGATCCTCGCATCCGGTCGACCGCCCTGGCGGCAGCGGTCCCCGCCAGCGGCCCTCCAGGCACGCCGGCGGCGGGTCCGTGACGGCCAGCGCGCCGGCGGCGGCTCAGACGGCGACGGCCGCGGGGCTCAGCGCGTGCCGGTAGCTGCGCAGGACGCCGCGGGCGGTGGTGGACCAGCCGAAGCCCGAGGCCCGGCCGAGGGCGCCGGCGGCGAGCCGGGCCCGCCAGTGCGGCTGGCGCAGCAGCTGGTCCAGCGCGTCGGCGTAGCGCGCCGGATCGCGGCCGGGCACCAGCAGACCGGAGACGCCGTCGGCGACGGCGGTGCGCAGGCCGCCGACGGCCGCGGCGACCACCGGCGTGCCGCAGGCCTGCGCCTCCAGCGCGACCAGCCCGAAGCTCTCGCTGTGGCTGGGCACGACGACGGCGGTGGCCGCCCGGTACCAGTGGGCGAGGTCGCGCTGCGGCGCCGGCGGCTGGAAACGGACCAGGTCGGAGATCCCGAGGTCGGCCGCGAGCTTGACCAGGACGTCCGGCTGCTCCAGCCCCGAGCCGCTCGGGCCGCCGACGACGGCCACGGTCAGCCGGTCCCGCCGGCCCGGATCACGGCGAAGCAGCTCGGCGGCGGCGTGCAGCAGCAGATCGGGGGCCTTCAGGGGCTGGATGCGCCCGACGAACAGCAGCAGGTCCCCGTCCGGGTCGAGCCCGAGCAGTGCCCGCGAGCGCGCCGCGTCGCCGGGGCGGAAGACGTCAAGGTCGACGCCGGGGGCGACGACGTCCACCCGGTCCGCGGCAGCGCCGTAGAGGCCGCCGAGGTGTTCGCGTTCGTCCTCGGTGGAGGCGATCAGCCGGGTGGCACCGGCGATCACCTCCTGCTCGCCCCGGACCCGGCCGGGTGGTTCGGGCCGGTCCCCGGCGGCGAGCGCGTCGTTCTTGACCTTCGCCAGGGTGTGCGAGGTGTGCACGAACGGGACGCCCCAGCGCCGGGCCACGGCGAGGGCGACCTGGCCCGACAGCCAGTAGTGCGAGTGGATGAGGTCGAACCAGCCGGGCTCCTGCCCGGCCTCGGCCCGCAGCACGTCGGCGGTGAACGCGCACAGCCAGGCCGGCAGGTCCTCGCGGTGGACCTCCTCGAACGGCCCGGCGTCGACGTGGCGCACGGTGACGCCGGGGACGAGTTCGGCCGACGTCGGCGCCCGGCTGCTCACCGCCCGGGTGAACACCTCGACCTCGACGCCGAGCGCGGCCAGCTGCCGGGACAGCTCCACCACGTAGACGTTGAGCCCGCCGGCGTCACCCGTGCCGGGCTGCTCCAGCGGCGACGTGTGCATCGACAGCATCGCGACGCGCCGCGGCCGCCGCCCGCGCTCGGGCCCGGTGCGGCCCGCCTCGGCCCCGCTGCCGATCAGACGCACCCGGCACCTCCGCATTCCGCCTGGGGCGTCCGCCCGGCATGACCATCCCTGCTGTGGACCGACACGAGAACCACCGTTCTACCCGCCCGGTTGTGGGGTCAACCGATCAGTCCGGCCCGCCCGGCGGGAGCCCACCAGCCGGATCCGCCGCCGGACCGGGGGAAATGCCTGTCCCCATGCTGGTCAACACGCCGTCGCGGGGCATCCATGCCAGCCGGGCGGTCACAGTTCTGTAACGAATCCAACGTCACCCCGGCCCCCGGACGGGTGTGGCCGGTCTGCGAGGCTGGTCCGGTGTCGACGTCTGGTGCCGGGCGGCTCGCGGCCGGCCGGGCCCGGGCCCTCGGTCTGCCCACCCGGGGCACCACCGCGCCGAACCGGCTGCGGCGGATCGACCGGTGGCTGCTCGACACCGCCGGGCCGCTGCTGCGGGGCTGCGCCGATCCGCTGGTCGTCGACCTCGGCTTCGGCGCGTCGGCGGTCACTACAGTCGAGCTGTACACCCGGTTACGCGCGGTTTGTCCGCGGGTGCGGGTTGTCGGCCTGGAGCTCGACCCCGACCGCGTCGCCGCCGCGCTGCCCGCCGCCCGGCCACCCGGGCTGACGTTCGCCCGCGGCGGATTCGGGCTGCCCCCGGAGCTCGGCAGCCCGGTGGTGATCCGGGCGCTGAACGTGCTGCGGCAGTATCCGGAGCCGGCCGTGGCCGGGGCGTGGGCGACGATGACGGGCCGGCTCGCGCCCGGCGGCCTGCTCGTCGAGGGCACCTGCGACGAGATCGGGCGGCGGGCCTGCTGGTTCGGCCTGCCGGCAGGGCAGGCGCCACCCGGCTGGGCGGCCGCCGCCGGGCGGGTGCCGACGGTCCCCACCCTCACCCTGGCGGCGCATCTGGCGAGCCTGCGGGCCCCCTCCGAGCTCGCCGAGCGGCTGCCGAAGTCGCTCATCGCCCGCAACGTGCCCGGTCAGGGCATTCACCGCCTGCTCGGCGCGCTGGACGACGCGTGGGCGCGGGCGGCGCCGCGGGCGGTGTTCTCGCCGCGGCAGCGCTGGATCGCCGCCGCCGGTGAGCTGCGGGCGGCCGGCTGGCCCGTGCGGGGTGACGCGCGGCGCTGGCGGCTCGGCGAGCTCACCCTGGACTGGCCGCCGCCAGCGCCGCGCTGAACGCCCGGTGGGTCCGCTCGTCGAACAGGACGAAACGGACCTCGCGCACCGCCGTCGTCGCCCCGAGCACGCTCGTCACCGCCAGCCGGGCGGCGTCGTCGAGCGGCCAGCCGTAGGCGCCCGCACTCACGGCCGGAAACGCGACGCTGGCCGCGCCGAGGTCGTCGGCGACGCGCAGCGCCTCGGTGTAGGCGGAGCGCAGCAGCGCCGAGCGGTCCTCGACCGGGTCGTACACCGGGCCGACGACGTGGATGACGTGGCGCGCGGGCAGCCGCCCGGCCGTCGTCGCGACCGCCTGACCCGTCGGGAGCCCGCCAGGCAGGACCGTCCTGCGCAGCTGGACGCACGCGTCGAGGATCTCGCGGCCGCCCGCGGCGTGGATCGCACCGTCGACGCCACCACCACCGCGCAGCCCGCTGTTCGCGGCGTTGACGATCGCGTCGACCTCGACCCGGGTGATGTCGCCCCGCTTCAGGGTCACCTGCACCATGCCGCAGAGTCTTCCGCATGGCCGCGTCCCCGGTCGTGGCCGAGTCTCCCGTCTGGGGGTGGCGGGTTCGCGGGTGGCGGCGTCGACGGACGAGAATCGGTGGGGAGGAACGGCGCCCGCGGCGCCGAGGGTCCGGGGTCGGCCGGGTGGATCCGGGCGGCCGGAAGGGACGGTGGCGATGGCGGGGCAGCTGGTGGTGCTCGGGTTCGACAGTGTGGAACAGGCCAGGGCGGCCTGGGCGCTCGGCCGCCGCCTGCGCCGGGCGCGGCACCTCGGTGTCGCCGACGGCGTGCTGGTCTGGCGGGACGCCGATGGTCGGGTACGGATCCGGCACGCCGCGAGCCCGGCCCGAACGGCGGCCCTCGGCGGGGCCGTGTGCGGCGGGGTGGTGGGCGCGGTCTTCTTCGCGCCGGTGGTCGGCCTCGGTCTCGGGGCCGGCGCCGGAGCCCTGGCCAGCCGGCTGACCGGGCCCGGCGTCGACGACGACGTCGTCCGGCGGATCGCCGGCCACCTGCAGCCGGGCCGTGCGGCGGTGCTGGCGCTGGTGCGGCACTCGACCGAGGAGGTCACCGCCGCGCTGCGCCCCCATCACCCCATGGTGATCATGACCACGCTGCCGCCTGACCAGGAACGCCGCCTGGCCACCGTCCTGGGACGCGACCCGGCCCCGATCTGACCGCCGCCGCCCGCCCGCCGGGGCGAGCGTGGGCCCGGTCCTGGGACCGAGCCCGGGGCCCGGCCGGTCAGGGCGCGTCGGGGCGGCGGGTCGGGGCGATCTTGTCGAGGACGGCGAGGTCGTCCGGGCGCGGCTGCCACTGGCCGGCCGTCGCATTCGCGCGCACCTGGGCCGCGCTGGTCGCGCCGGCGATGACGGAGACGACGCCGGGCTGCGCGGTGAGGCCGCCGATCGCCACGTCGAGCAGCGAGCGGTCCCGCTCCCGGGCGAACGACTCCAGCACGTCGAGCCGGTCGAAGACGTCGTCGGTGAGCTCGTCCTGGCGCCCGGCGAGCCGGGTGCCGGCGGGCGGCGCCTCGTCCCGCACGTACTTGCCGGTGAGCAGGCCGTTCTCCAGCGGGAAGTAGGGGATGACCCCGATGCCGTACTTGACCGCGGCCGGGACGAGCTCCGCCTCGACCCCACGTTCGAGCAGGCTGTAGTGGTTCTGCGCGGAGATGAACCGGGTCGCGCCCGAGGCGCGGGCGGTCCACTCGGCGTCGGAGACCTGCCAGGCGTCGAGGTTGCAGGAGCCGATGTAGCGGATCTTGCCCTCCTTCACCAGCTCGTCGAGTGCCTCGAGGGTCTCCTCGATCGGGGTGAAGGCGTCGAGGTTGTGCAGCTGGTAAAGGTCGATGTAGTCGGTCTGCAGTCGGCTCAGCGAGCCCTCGACGGCCTTGCGGATGTAGCGGCGCGACGCGCGGGCGCGGAAGTCCTGGCCGTACATGCCGCCCATGTCGTTGCCGAACTTGGTGGCGAGCACGATGTCGTCGCGACGGCCGCGCAGGACATGGCCGAGCAGCGTCTCCGAGCCGCCCTTGTTGCCATAGGTGTCCGCGGTGTCGAAGAAGGTGATGCCGGCATCGAGGGCGGCGTCGACGACGGCACGGGTGCCGGTGAGATCGACGCGCGAACCGAAGTTGTTGCATCCCAGGCCGACAACCGACACCAACAGTCCGGACGAACCCAGCGGGCGATAGCGCATGCTGTCAATACAGCACATCGGACCGTGGTCCGCGGACACCAGGTCCACGGACCACAGCCGACTTCAGCACATGGGTTATCGACCGTAGATGTTTCGGTGATGCCATGTTGGCCTGGCGTCAGCGCTCCGGTGTGGCGTCGACGACGGCGCGGCCGACCGCCTCGGCGGCCCGGCGGGTCGAGGTGCGCGCGGCGCGGGTCTGGCTGACCGCGGTCCGCGTGCGCGTCACGGCCTGCTCGGTGGAGGGGCTGCGGCGGATGCTGGCGACCCGGCGCTCGCCGCGGTTCGCGAAGGAGTTGTAGAGCTCGTTCGCCCGGCCCGACAGGTCGGAGATCTGGGAGGTGACCGTGGACGGCAGCGCGCGCACGGCCGAGCTCACCTGGGTGGGAACCCGCGCGGCCTGCACGGGGAGGGCCCCGACCCGGTCGGAGAGCCGGCGCACCTCGCTGCCCGTCGTCGTCGGCAGCGCGAGCAGCCTCTCGACGGCCGCGTCCGCGGCCCCCACCGAGGCGTACAGCGGCTTGCGGACTTCGGCCAGGGGCACCCTGACCTCGGCCTTCACCTCGGTCTGACCGGCGCGGGCCTGGGTGGTCGCACGGGCGGCGGGGCGGGCGGTCGACCGGGTCGCCGGCCGGGTGGTGCTGCGGGTCGTCGTGCGCGTGGTGGCCATCTTGTCTCCTCTGGTCCAGGTTCAGGTGTCGTCGTGTAGCGGTCCCGGGGTTTCGGGCGTTGGCCGTCAGATGGCCCAGCCGTGGCTTTCGGGTCAGGGATCGTCGTCGGGACGGGTGCGAGGTGGCCGCGCTCCGGCCTGGCGGGAGCGCGCTGCCGGCGCCGCTCCAAGCGGACCGGCGACGCGCGGCGGGCGCCGGCTGGCAGCCGATGTCCGTGTACCGGCAGGGCCTCACGGGGACGAGCCGGGTGGCGCCGCCGCGTCGTCGCCGACGCTCGGACGGCTGGCCGGCGCGGGTCGGCGGCGGCGGTGGCGGCCAGCGGCGGGGTCGGGGCCGCGTGGGAAATGGTGGGCTCAGGTTGTTCCGGTGGCGGGTTGTTCGGTGCCGGCGACCCCGTTCGCGTTGCCGGCCGTGGAACCGGAGTCGGCGACGACGTCGCTGCCGCCGCCGCGGCGGGAGCGGGTGGGCTCACCCGCCGACGAGGTGCCGGTCGAGGCGGCGGTGTCGGTGGCCGTTGTCCGCTTCGTACGGCGCTTCGGCGGGGCGGTGCCGGTCGGCGCGGTCTCCGGGGAAGCACTGGCGGCCGGCTTGCCCGGCGCGCGGCCCGCGGCGGCCGCCGAACGGCCGGTGCCCGTGCGGCGCGTGTCGGCGGTGGTGGAGGTGCCTCGCACCGTGCCGCGACGGCGGGCCGGTGCGGTAGCGGACGCCTTCTCGTCCACGGCCGGCGCGACGGGCACGGTGGCCTCCTCGTCGGCCGGGACGTCCGCGGCGAGTTCGACGTCGTCCGGCCCGGTACGACCGGCGACGGCGTTCTCCTTGCAGAACGCCTCGTAGATGTCGAGCACCACCTGCTTCTGCCGCTCGGAAAGGGACTCGTCCCCGAGCACCGCGGCCATCACGTTCTCGCCGCCGTGCCGTTCCTCGAGGATTCCGGCCTGGACATAGAGCACCTCCGCGGAGATGCGCAGCGCCTTCGCGATCTGCTGCAGGATCTCCGCGGACGGTCGGCGCAGACCACGCTCGATCTGGCTGAGGTAAGGGTTGCTCACCCCGGCCTGTTTGGCGAGTTGACGAAGGGATATCTGGGCGGTGCGCCGCTGGTCCCGGATGAAATCGCCGACATCACGCACGTTCAGGGCCGCCACCAGGTCGGATGCCTCCTTCGCCGGGCAGCCGCCACGCCGGGCCGCCGCCGGGCTCCGCACCGGGAACGTGCGCGGCGGTCGCCGCGGACCGGCCGCTCCGGACAGATCGTCGGAACAACGCGGTATCAACAGACGGAACCCTACGTCGAACTGCTAGCTCTGGCAAGCGGGCGAGTTAGCCCATTGGTCGGCCGTGTGACGGATCGAGCCGCCTGGTCGGTGGGGTCAGTTCTCGGCCTGGGCGAGCCAGGCGCGCTGGGTGGCCAGCGCCGCCTCGGTCTCGGCGATCTCCTTGGTGCGGCCGGCGGCCTGCGCCCGCGCGAGCTTCTCCTCGAGCTTCGCGACCGACTCCCGCAGCCTGATCACGAACGGCGAGCTGGAGACGGACCGCTGTGCCCAGCGCTCGTCCGCGGCGTCGCGCAGCTTGTCGCCTATCGCGGCCATCTGCCGCTCCAGGGAGGCGGCGGACTCGCGGGGCACCCGGCCGATGTCGTCCCACCGGTCCTGCAGCTCCCGCAGCCGCCGCAGTGACCGGTCGGTGTCCGCCGGGTCGAGCGCGGTCGCCTCGGCCAGCAGGGCTTCCTTGCGGACCTGGTTCTCCCGCAGCTCGGCGTCGCGCTCGGCGTTCGCCTCGTTGCGCCGGCTGAAGAAGACGTCCTGGACCTCGCGGAACTCGGTCCACAGCGCGTCGTCGACGTCCTTGGCGGCGCGGCCGGCGGCCTTCCAGTCGGCGAGCAGGGCGCGGTAGCGGGTGGTGGTGCCGGCCCAGTCGGTCGAGTCGATCAGCGTGCGCGCCTCGGCGATGATCGCCTCCTTGCGCTCCCGGGAACGGGCCCGCTGCGTGTCGAGCGCCGCGAAGTGGGCGGTGCGCCGACGGGTGAACTCCTCGCGGGCGGCGGTGACCCGTCGCCACAGGGCCGAGTCGGTCCGCTTGTCCAGCGAGCCGGCGGCGCGGAACTCCTCGGCGATCGCCCGGAACCGCTCGCCGGCGCTCTTCCACTCGGAGCTGCGGCCCAGCCGCTCGGCCTCGGCGACCAGCTCCTCCTTGGCGGCCGCGATCCGGGCACTGCGCTCGGCCCGCTCGGCGGCGAGGGCGGTCCGCCGCTCCTGGGTGGCCGCGATGACCGCGTCGAGCCGGCCGCGCACCGCGTCGACGTCGCCCACGACGGCGGCGGTGTCCAGGGTGTCCAGCAGCCGGCGGGCACTGCCGGAGATCCCGGCCGGATCGACCGCGCTGAGCGTCAGCCGCCGCTCCAGCAGCTCGACCTCCGCACACAGATCGTCGTATCGGCGCTGGAAGTGGGCCAGACCCTCGTTCGGGCTGCCGGCACGCCACGAACCGACGGCACGTTCTCCGTCCGCGGTGCGAACGTAGACCGTCCCGTCTTCCGCGACCCGCCCCCAGGCCGGGGCGTCGCCGGATTCGCTGCGGTCACTCATCGTGTTCCCGGGGATCGACTGATGTTTTCCTGTCATTCTTGCAGGCGTCGGCCTCCGGCGGGATGGGCGCCACGTAACCGGACAGCACGAACCGGTGCCGACATCGTCCGCGCCGGCATCCGAACCGATATCCGTACCGACCTCTCCGGCGCGGGGCGCGCCCGTCCGGTACCGACGCGGCGGTGCCGGTGCCCAGACGCGGACGTCCAGGTGGCGACCTCGCCGATGTCGACCGCCCGGGACCGGGCCGGTAGTTGCGACCCGGTGAAGAAGCAGCTCGGCGGGCCGTGCTGTCCGCGTGGGCCACGTCCGGACACCTGTTGTTCGTGTTCCTGCCCCGACCCGGTCTATGCACTCCGGCAGGGGTGGGGCCAAGATGCGTAACCGTGACGAGTGGGACGGGTGGCGGCCGGGTGGGATGGCGGGCCGCCGCGTTGTTGTTACCGGCGTTCGTAGGGATCGTCGTCTTCGTCATCGGGCCCGCGCTGGTGTCGGTCTTCGTCGCGGGGACGGACAAGGCGCTGACCGGTCCGCGTTTCCACTGGGTCGGCACCGCGAACGCGCGCGCCGCTTTCGATGACCCGGATCTGGGCGACGCGGTCGTGCACACCCTGGTCTACTGCCTGCTCACGGTGATTCCCGCGGTCGTGCTGGGACTCGCGCTGGCGCTGGCCGCCGAGCGGGTGACCCGCGGCCGGAGCCTGGTGCGCCTCGCGCTGTTCCTGCCGGTGAGCGCGAACATCGTGGCGATGGCGGTGGTGTTCGCCTACATCTTCGACAGCAGCCCGGACGGCCTGGCGAACACGGTCGTCGGCCTGGTCGGGATCGCGCCGGTCGACTGGCTCGGCGACACCTCGACCGCGCTGCCGGTGGTCGCGCTCGTCGGCGGCTGGCGGCTGACCAGCCTGGTGTTCATCGTCTACCTGGCTGGCCTGACGGCGATCCCGCGCTCGGTGTACGAGGCGGCGGACGTCGACGGCATTCGAGGCCTGGCCCGGCTGCGGCACATCACCCTGCCGCTGCTCGCGCCGACCAGCGTCTTCCTCGGGGTGTTCGTGACGATCCTCACGGTGCAGACGTTCGAGACCGTCGCCGTCCTGACGAAGGGTGGCCCGCTGAACTCGAGCACCACGATCATCTACTACATGTACCAGGTGGGCTTCACCGGATCGTTCCGCATCGGGTACGCGTCGATGATCGCCCTGCTGCTCCTCGCGGCGACGGTGGCGCTGGGCGCGGGCGGTGCGGTGCTGGGCCGGCGGCTGCGCCGGATCCGGGCGGCCGCCGCGTGAGCGCCGGCACCGACGCCGCCCGGCCGGACGCCGCCCGGGCTCCCCGGGGCGGGG
>NZ_JCBATA010000072.1:0-41490 GCF_059816245.1 Frankia sp. RB5 | reverse complement strand
ACGACGGAGAGTGCTTCGGATGAGCCTTCACGAACAGATGCACGTGGTCGGGCTCGATCTCCAACGCAACGATTGGCCAGTCGTGCTCGGCGCACTTCTCGCGAAGCAGCACGTCGAGCCTGTCACGGACCGGGCCGGCGAGCACAGGACGGCGGTATTTCGGGCACCAGACGACGTGGTAGCCGAGGTCGTGGACCCCGCCTGCGTCCGCTGTCACCTGCCTGCCCATGCCACCGACTATACCAGCGCGGCCTGTATAACCACCGCCGGTGCGTTCTCGTACCGGATTCCCCTGTCGTCTAAAGGCGACAGTCCCCTGCGGAGGTATTTGATGGAGCGGAGTCCCGACATGACGGCGACACCCGACCCGGCGACGACACCCGGGCCGCTGGGCACGTTACGGATCCTGGACTTCACGACCATGATGTCCGGGCCGATGGCCACCCGGCTGTTCGCCGACCTCGGCGCCGACGTGGTGAAGATCGAACGACCGCCGCGCGGCGACCACAACCGCGGTCGCACGCCGGTGTACGGCGACTCGAGCCGCTTCTTCACCCAGCTCAACGCCGGCAAGCGCTCGGTCGCGCTGAACCTGTCCGACCCGGCCGACGCCGAGCTCGGGCACGCGCTGGCCCGGCGCGCCGACGTCGTCATCGAGAACAACCGGCCGGGCGTCATGGCCAGGCTCGGCTTCGGCTACGAGACGATCCGCCAGGCCAACCCCGGTGTGGTGTACTGCTCGATCTCCGGCTACGGCCAGGACACCTCCGCCGCGGGCCGGGCCGCCTACGCCCCGAACATCCACGCCTCCTGCGGCTACGACCTGGCGAACCTCGGCTACCAGGACGACCAGACCAGGCCGGCGAACACGGCGATCTTCCTGGCGGACGCGCTCGCCGCGATCTATGCTTGCACGGCGATCCAGGCCGCGCTGCTGGCCCGCCACCGCACCGGCGAGGGCCAGTTCATCGACCTGGCGCTGTTCGACGTGATGCTCGGCATGATGACCTTCGAGATGCAGGTCGCGCAGATCCCCGAGGCGCCGCCGCGTTCCGTCTACGTCCCGCTGACGGCCACCGACGGGTTCGTCTCGGTGGCGCCGGTCAGCCAGGACATGTTCCTGGGCCTGACCCGGGCGCTGGGCCGCCCCGAACTCGGCGACGACGAGCGCTTCCGCACCGCGCCGCTGCGCGAGAGGCACTGGAACGAGCTGATGGACATCCTGCGGGCCTGGGCGGCGACGCGGACGTCCGCCGAGTGCCTCCAGACGCTGCTGGCCCACGGGGTCGCGGCTGCGCCGTTCCGGACGCCGAAGGAGGTCATGGCCGACCCGTACCTGGCCGAGCGCGGGGTGCTCAGCCCGCAGACCGACGCCGGTGGCGACTACTACATCTTCAACCCGCCGTACACGTTCGCCGACGGGTCGGTCCACGCCCGCGGGCCGGCGCCCGTCTACGGCGCGGACCGCGACGGCGTGCGCGCCGACTGGCTGGGCGCCGATGAGTAGCGCGGCGCGGCGCGGCGCGGCCGACCGCGACAGGCCGGACCGCGGCGGGCCGCTGGGCGACCTGCGGGTCGTCGAGCTCGCCTCACTCGGGCCGGTGCCCTTCGCCTCGATGGTCCTCGCCGGGCTCGGCGCCGACGTCGTGCGGGTCGACCGATCCGGCGACGTCACCGGCGCGGGCGACGACCGCCCGGGCCAGGTCCGGCCGTTCCAGGAGCAGCGTGGCAAGCGCTCGGTCGCCGTCGACCTGCGCCACCCCGACGGCCCCGGGGCGGTGCTCGACCTGGTGGCGGCGGCGGATGTGTTCCTGGAGGGCTACCGTCCAGGCATCGCCGAGGCGATGGGGCTCGGCCCGTCGCAGTGCCTGGCCCGCAACCCGCGGCTGGTCTACGGCCGGGCGACCGGCTGGGGCCGCAGCGGCCCCTACGCGGGCCTCGCCGGGCACGACATCAACTACCTGGCCGTGTCCGGCCTGCTGGGGACGCTCGGCCCGCCGGACGCTCCGCCCCCGCCGCCGCCCGGCGCGCCGAGCACACCGGCACCGGGCAGGTCGTCGACGTCAGCATGCTGGAGGCGGTGAGCCTGACCTTGACCCGCCTGTACCACGAGCGGGCGCAGGGCAACGTCGTCGACGAGCGGGGCGCGAACCTCGTCGACGGCGGGGCGCCGTTCTACAACACCTACGAGACCGCCGACGGCCGCCACGTCGCCGTCGGCGCGGTGGAGCGCAAGTTCTACGCCGCCCTGCTGGGCATCCTCGGGCTCGACCCGGCGCTCGCCGACACCCAGTGGGACCGGGCCTCGTGGCCGCGGCTGCGCGCGGTGTTCGCCGAGCGGTTCCGCACCGCCCCCCGCGACGCGTGGACGGCGGCCGGCGCGCGGGTCGACGCCTGTGTGTCCCCGGTGCTCTCCCCCGGCGAGGCCGTCGCCGACGAGCACAATCGAGCCGTGGACCTGTTCACCGACCACGGCGGCGTGCCGACGCCCCGCCCCCTTGCCCGCTTCTCCGTCGACGTCCCGCCGCCCACCCGCCCGCCGGCGCGGGCCGGCGACCACACCGGCGCCGTCCTCGCCGAGTGGGGGATCACCGACGCGCGCGCGGCGGAGCTGTGGCGCTCGGGCGCGATCGTCGAACGCGCCGAGGCGCTGCGCGCCGCCACGGCGGACGCCACCGCCACGGCGGGCGATCAGGCCGCGACGGCCGATCAGGGCACGGCGGCCGGGGCGGACAGCCCGGCCCGCGAGTCCGCCACCGGGGGGGTCGCGCGATGAGCGTGCGCGCGGGGACGTTCGCACCCCGGATCGGGCTGAGTGGTACCCCGATCCCCTTCACCACCCTGGTGGACGCCAATCCCGAGCCGTCGGCGGGCCCCGACCCGTCGACCGGCGCGCCGGTGGCCACCTTCCTGCTGCGGCCCTCACCGTGGCTTGCCGGCCTGTCCGAGCGTGGGCTACCCGCACCCCAGGTGATCGTCGCCGACGTCGCCGCCGGCGCCGCGGCCCTGCTCGACCGCGCCGGCGGGTACCGGGTCATGACCGAGTCGCTGCGCCTCGACCCGCTCGGCGAGGCCGGACCGCGGCTGCGCGCCACCGCGCACGCCTCGGTGGCGCACGGCCCTCGCGCGCTCACCGTCGGCGTCGTCGCATCCCTGCCGGACGCCACTGCGGACGGGAACGGCGCGGAGCGCACCGGCGCGAACGGCGCGCCCCCTGTCTCCGGCGGCGCGGGTGGCGCCGAGGCGGGTAGCGCGGGCCCGGGAGACGGTGGGGACGCCCAGGCGGGAACGGTGGCGGGGCATCTGTCCGCGCGGATCCTCGTGCTCGACCCGCGCCAGGCCGGCGGGCGCGTCGACGCCCCGTCCCGGGTGCCGACGGGGCACACGCCGGCGGTCGAGGACCTGCTGGGCGACGCCACGACGCTGGAGCACGCCGACGCGGACGTGGTCCGGCTGCGCGTGCCGGCGCACGGCGACGTCGGCAACTCCTACGGGTTCATGCACGGCGGCGCCGTCGCGGTGTACACCGACATCGGGCTGGAGTGGCTGCGCGGGCGGCCGGCGCCGGACCTCGCCGGTTCGCGGGTGCTCTCGGTCACCCTCGACTACCTGGCGCCGGTGCGGCTGCGGGGCGCGGTGGGCGTGACCTCGAGGATCGTCGAGCGCGGCGGCGGGCGGGCCATCGTGGCGGTCACGGTGGCCGGCGACGGCGACGCCGCGTGCGCGATCGCGTCCTATACAGTGCGGCTGCGCCGGCGATGACCGGTCGACGCGACGGACAGTGGGAGAACGGGACGTGGAGGGCGACGTCACCACCGATGCGCGGGCGCCGCTGATCCGGCACCGCTCGAACGCCGAGCTCGTCGCGAACCACCTGCGGCACTCGATCGTGCGCGGGGAGCTGCCCGACGGCAGCGCCCTGCCGACCCTGGAGCACCTGCGCCGGCGGTTCGGCGTCGGGCTGCCGGCCACCCGGGAGGCGCTGCGCATCCTCGAGTCCGAGGGGCTCGTCACGGTGCTGCGCGGCAACACCGGCGGGTCCGTCGTGCACGCGCCGAGCCTGTCCGGGGCCGCCTCCCGGCTCGGCATGGTGCTGCGCAGCCAGCAGGTGGACCTCACGGACCTCGCCGGGGCGCTGCGGGCGATCGAACCGGTCTGCGCGCAGCTGTGCGCCGAGCAGTCCGACGAGGCGACGGTGGGCGAGCTCACCGAGCTGATCGAGCAGACCCGCGCCGCCACCGCGGACGAGCACACCGCCATCGCGCTCAACCGCCGCTTCCACGAGACGCTCGCCGAACGCTGCGGGAACCGGACCCTGCAGGCCCTCGTCGGCACGCTGGAGCTGCTGTGGTCGGGGCAGGAGGAGGACTGGGCGCACAACCTGCCGTCCAAGTACACGATGGAGAACCGGCTGGCCGGCATCGCCGCGCACGAGCGGGTGCTCGACCGCATCCGCGCCGGTGACGGGCCCGGCGCCTACCTCGCGATGGGCGAGCACATCGCCGAGGGCTACACCTACGTCGTGCCCGACGAGGGCGCGGCGGGGGGCGCGGGGGCGTAGCGGGTGCCGGCGCTGTGGGCGAGGAAGTAGGCGTGCACCCGGCGCAGGTTCGCCTCCATCTCCGCCACCGCGTCGTCGATGCGCCCGGCGGTGAACAGCGCGAGGAACCGCTCGCGCGAGGTGATCGTCATGTCGCTGCGGATGGGCCCGGCGACGGTTGACACGTCGGCCATGACCGCCATCAGGGAACGCTGCAGCATCTCCAGAACCTTGTTCCCCGTGGCCTGAGCCAGGACGTTGTGGAACTCGATGTTGATCCTGGCCACCGCCGCCCAGTCGCAGGCGGCGGCCCGCTGCCCCGCCTCACGGACGTTGGCGCGCAGGCCGTCGAGGTCGTCCGGGCCGGCACGCTCGGCGGCGACCCGCACGACGGTGCTGCTCAGCCAGACCCGCGCCTCGGTGAGGTCGGCGAGGGTGAACCCGCCTATGCTGATCATGTCGGTGAGGCTGCGGGTGACGGGCTCGGAGCGGCCGACCGAGACGAACGCGCCGCCGAGCTGGCCGCGGCGCAGCTCGATCATGCCGGTGATCTCCAGCATCCGCAGCGCCTCGCGGACCATGTTCCGGCTGACGCCGAACTGCTCGGCCATCGCCCGCTCGGCGGGCAGCCGGTCACCCGGGCGCAGCTCGCCGCCCAGGATCTTGCCCCGGATCTGGCCGACGACCTCGTCGAACGACCGGGTCGCCCGCGCCGGGGCGAAGGCGATCGCCGGCTTGCCGGCGGCAGGGGACACCACGCGCACTCCCGGGGACTGGTGGGATCAGGTTACCCGCCGGCGGTGCGCAGCAGCCCGAGCCGGTCGAGCAGGGGGGCGTCGGTGGCGCGCAGCACCGTCACGTCCGTCTCCGCGGCAATGGTGTGCTCCCACCAGCCCGGCAGCGCGACGACGTCGCCGTACTCGCAGGCGTAGTCGTACTCGCAGGCGTAGTCGTACTCGCGGGTGGTCTCGCTCACCTGCCCGGCCGCGATCCGGGCCTGCCCGCCCAGGGTGACGTACAGGTTGTTCGCGGTCGTGCGCAGCGGTTCGGTCCGGCTGCCCGCCGGCAGGGTCAGTACCTCCAGCCCGATCGAGCGCAGCGCCCCGCCGTGCGGCAGCGCGGTGAGACGCCCCCCGCCCTCGCGCGCCCGCGCCGCCAGGCGCGCCGTGCGCAGCCGCATCGGCGAGTCCGGCTCGGCGCCGTCGACGCGCTGCACGAGGTCCGGGTGCGTCTCGAAGAACATCGGGCCGAGGTGCTGCACGAGCGGCACGTCGAGGATGTCGATCCAGTAGGCCTCGGCCTCGCTGTCGTTACCGTGCCCGTGCCACATCCAGTTCGGGGTCAGCAGGACGTCGCCGGCCTCCATGTCGACGCGGACCCCGTCGACGACCGTGTAGGTGCCCTCGGGCACCTCGAGAGCGACGCGCAGCGCGTTCGGCGTGTGGCGGTGCGCGCGCGGCGACTCGTGCGGCAGCACCATCTGGAACGCGGCCACCAGGTTCGTGGTGGAGGCGTAGTCGTTGCCTTCGTGCGGGTTGACGCAGATGAGGTTGCGGCGCTCGGCGAACTCCACCGAGACGAACCCACCGGCGTCGTGCAGGAAGGCCCGGGCCTCGCGGAAGCGCCACTGGGCGGGCACGAAGTCACGCCTGGGTTCGGGGTACAGCGACGGGGTGGGCTTGGCCCAGCCCGGACCGAAGCTCCGCGTGCCGAGCGCCTCGAAGTAGCCGGCTGGCGCGTGCGTCGTCATCGGTCTGCCCTCCGACCTGGATCCCCGCGGATCTGGCTCTCCGCGGACCAACCGTGTCAGTATGGTTGAACCATTCTGACAATGGGGGGAGATCCGTGCAACCCGCCTGTGACGTCGTGATCATCGGGGCCGGTCCGGTCGGCCTGGCCCTCGCCGGGGACCTGGGCTGGCGGGGGGTGACAAGCCTGCTCGTCGACCGCGGCGACGGCACCATTCACCAGCCGAAGATGGACCTCGTCGGCGTGCGCACGATGGAGTTCTGCCGGCGCTGGGGCATCGTCGAGCGGGTCGAGCAGAGCCCCTACCCGCGCGACTACCCGCAGGACAACGTCTACGTCACCGCCGTCACCGGCTACGAGCTGGGCCGGGAGAGGGTCGCGGCGATGGGGACGTCGTCCCCGCCGCCGCAGAGCCCGCAGAAGCGGGAGCGCTGCCCGCAGGACATGTTCGACCCGATCCTGCAGCGCTTCGTCGCCACCCGTGACGAGGCCACCGTGCGCTACCGGACGGAGTTCGTCGCGGTCACCGAGGACGTCGATCGCGTCGAGGTCACGCTGCGCGACATCGAGTCCGGGCAGACCGAGACGGTGCGGGCGCGCTACCTTGTCGGCGCCGACGGGGCGACGAGTGCCGTGCGCGAGTTCGTGGGCATCCCCATGGAGGGCGAGCGCTCCCTCACCTACACCACGAACATCATCTTTCGCTGCCCGGACTTCGTGTCGCTGCACGACAAGGGCCGGCTGTACCGGTACATCATCATCGGCCAGGAGGGCACCTGGGCCACGATCGTCGCCATCAACGGCAACGACCGCTGGCGGATGTCCATCATCGGGGACACCAACCCGCGACTGTTCTCCCCCGAGGAGATCGACGAGGCGATCCGCCGCGCGGTCGGCGTCGACTTCGACTTCGAGATCGAGAGCGTCGTGCCGTGGACGCGCGGCGAGCTCGTCGCCGCCTCCTACGGCCGCGGCCGGGTGTTCCTCGCCGGCGACGCCGCGCACGTGATGTCGCCGACCGGCGGGTTCGGCATGAACACCGGCATCGGCGACGCGGTGGGGCTGTCCTGGACGCTGGAGGCGAACCTGCGCGGCTGGGGCGGCCCGGGGCTGCTCGACGCGTACGGGCCCGAGCGGCGCCCGGTCGCCCAGCGCAACGCCAGCGAGGCGAGCACGAACCTCGGCCGGATGCTGTCCACCCGTACCACGCTGCGCCCGCCGCCCGAGTTCCTCGACGACACGCCCGCCGGCGCGGCGGCCCGCACCACGCTGGGCGCGACGTTCAGTGAGATCATGAAACACGAGTGGCACACGATGGGCATGCACCTGGGCTACTGGTACGACGACTCCGCCGTTGTCGTATCCGACGGCACCCCCACGCCGCCGGACGAGCGGATGACCTACACCCCGATCAACCGCCCCGGCGCCCGCGCGCCGCACGTGTGGCGCGCGGACGGCAGCTCCACCCTCGACCTGTTCGGCCGCGGTCTCGCGCTGCTGCGCGTCGGCGCGGACGCCCCCAGCGCCGACACGCTCGCGAACGCGGCGCAGACCCTCGGCGTGCCGGTGACCGTCACCGCGATCGACGAGCCGGCCGTCGTCGCGGCCTACGGCAGCGGGCTGACCCTGGTCCGCCCGGACGGCCACACCGCCTACCGGTCGGCGAGCGCGCCGGACCCGGCCGAGGCGGCCCGGATCATCGACATCGTGCGCGGCGCGGCGCCGCGGCCGCTCGCGTCGCCCGCGTCGGCGACGGCAGCAGCGTCGGCGACGGCAGCGGCGACGGAAGGAGTGGGAGCGTGAGGATCGCACGGTACGACGGCGGCCGGATCGGCCTGGTCGACGGCGAGGAGATCGTCGAGGTCACCGACCTCTCGCCGGTCCCGCTCGGTAGCTGGCCGCCCGTCACCGAGATCGCGCTGTACGCGCGGTTCGACCAGCTGCGGCCCGAGCTGGAGCGGCGGCTGGCCACCGGCGCGCGGGTGGCGCTCGCGTCGGTGCGGCTGGAGTCGCCGGTCGGCTGGCCACACCAGCTGCTCGCCTACCCGGCGAACTACCAGGCCCACCGCGAGGAGATGAACTCGCCGAACCGCGCGGACAAGAACGGCTTCTTCCTCAAGGCGACCTCCTCGCTGTCCGGCCCGCGCGACCCGATCGTGCTGCCCGAGCTCGCCGACCGCGAGGTACACCACGAGTGCGAGCTGGCGATCGTCATCGGCCGGCGCGGCCGGCACGTGTCCCGCGAGGACGCCCTCGACCACATCCTCGGCTACAGCTGCCTCATCGACGTCACCGTGCGCGGCACCGAGGAGCGGGTGATGCGCAAGTCCTACGACACGTTCACCCCGCTGGGCCCGTGGATCGTCACCCGCGACGAGATCCCCGACCCCGACGACCTCGATCTGTGGCTCCTCGTCAACGGCGAGGTCCGCCAGCGGGCCAACACCCGCGACCTGCTCGTCGACGTCCGCGGCATGATCGAGCTCGCCACCTCGGTGACGACCCTGGAGCCGGGGGACGTCATCGCCACCGGCACCCCGTCGGGCGTCGGTCCGATCCGCCCGGGCGACGAGGTGCGCATCCACGTCGCGGGCGTCGGCGAGATGACGGTGGCAGTGGTCCAGGGCCGCGGCGGCAGCAACATCGCCTTCGAGTACGCCGCCCGGACCGCCGCGGGCGGCGGTCGCTGAGCGACCCGGGACCACCGCACATCCGCCCCCGTCCAACCCATCAGCATCGAGTGCGTCGGCCTGCCGAGCGCTGCTGGATCGCGACGATGTCGGCGGCCTGCCGCAGGGTGGGAACCTCCAGGAGCATCGTCACCGCCCTTCCTTACCGCCCTTCCTTCGCCGGGCGGCCCGCGGCGAGGATCGGGGCGAGTCGGGTGCACACGGTCTGGATGTGGCGGGCGACGGTCTCTTCCGGCTGGCCACCGACCGAGGCCCACAGGAACACCGTTTCCACGGGGGCGTCCCCGACAAAGTCGAAGATCCGCGCGGCGACAGCCTCGGGGTCCTCACTGACCCACGCCTGGATCCCCCCGGCCATCCGCGCGGCCGCCACGTCGTGGCCCGCCTCGGCCAGCCCGGCCCGGTAGGGCTCCCACAACGCCGCGTCCGCGCTGAGCAGCGACTCGCCGAGAAGCCCGGCGCGGCGCGCGCCCTGCGGGCCCTGATAGCCCATCCAGATCGGCGGCGGATCCTGCACCGGCCGCGGCGTGACACCGCCCGGCGCCCACAAACGGCGGATCTCCCGAGCCCGCTCGTCGGTCTGTGCGTAGCGACGCTGCAGCGAGGCGCCGAACAGCTCGTACTCCGGCACCCGGTAGCCCGCGCCGATCCCGAGGTCGAGCCGCCCGTTCGAGACGAGGTCGACCATCGCCGCCTGCTCGGCGATCTCCGCCGGATGATGCAACGGCGCGATCACGATCGCGGTCCCGATCCGCACCCGCGACGTCCGCGCCGCGATCGCCGCCGCATACGTCAACGGCGCCGCGATGTAGTCGTCATCGAACCGGCGGTCATTGCTCACCGAACTCCTTCCCGAGCCCCGCTCGGGCGGGGATGGCACAACCCTGACCAGCGGATCCCGCCAGATCACGGACCCCGGGCCGGGGCAAGGGATGTCGATGTCGTCGTGCGGCCCGTGATGCACGCGTGCGGTGGCGCCCGGGTCCTATGCCACCCTGGCGGTGAGCACCAGCACCGCCACGCGCAGCCACCATGCCTACGTCGTCGAGGCCGAGGAGCGAGCCAGACGTGCCGATCAGGCCAGGGAGAATGAGGCGAACCGCCGCGTAGCGGAGGAACGGTTGCGGATCGCCCGGGAACTGAGGTCGACGAGTACATCTTCGAGGCGTTGCGGTCAGGGGCCAGTGGCTTCCTGGGCAAGGGCGCGCGCCCGGACGCTCCGATCGACGCGATCCGCACGGTCGCCCGCGGCGATGCGCTGCTGTCGCCTTCGGCCACCCGCAGACTCATCGCCAGATTCCTCATGCTGTAGGACAGCCAGCCGGTCCCGGTGTCGTCGCCGCCCACCACTCTCACCGACCGGGAACGCGAGGTGACCACCGTCGTCGCCGACGGCATGTCCAACATGGAGATCGCCGATCAGCTGACGCTCAGCCCACTCACCGTCAAGACCCACGTCAACCACGCCATGACCAAACTCGGCGCCCGTGACCGCGCTCAACTCGTCGTCCTCGCGTACCAGACCGGCCTGACCCGGGCGTCGTGGCCGCGGTTGTGATCTACCACGTCGATCTGGCACCCGGGATGCCATGAAGCTCTACGTTCCGTGCGCTGTTGACCTCCTGGCGCAGTGGGTGAATGTGGAGCGTCGCAGACGTCACCGCGTTAGCCTGGAGGCTGCACCACGTGAATGCGGACGATGCACGTGACCGCACCGGAACGCCAGCCACCCTCCGCGGTCCCCATCCGCCGGTCATCGGACAGCAGGCAGGGCCAAAGGGGGGAAGGGTGGTTGGCCTTCCCGCGCATCATCGCGCGCCCGGCTCGGGTCGTCGTACGGCCGTCTCCTCTTGCCGCTGGTGGCTCCGCTGCTGCCGGTCGTGGTCGGAGTGCGCCGAATCCTTGTTGCGTCCGGGCCATGGCGTCGTCGACCACGACGGCCGGGTCCCGAGACGGCGACGACGGCGAGGGTCGCCGGGGCCGTGTGAGGGATGCGGGGCGTCGCTGGTGGGCCGGCCGGTGGCCAGGGTGGAACGCCGGCAGGTGTTCGACCTGCCCGAGGTGCGTCCCCATGTCACCGTGGCTCAACGACCATCGCCGGCTGACCATCCGTTACGAACACAACGGCCGTGACTTCCTCGGATTCCTCAGCCTCGCCGCCGCGATGACCTGCTGGAAGAAACTCCCCCACCCCACGTAAGACACGCTCCTGAGTGCAATTCCCAGGCGTGAACAGGAACGGTCAACCGCAAGGGGCCTGACGCTGTGGAAGTCATCAGTCGTGGTGATCTGGTGTTTCTTGGCCATCCAGTGTCCGGGGGAGCCAGCCGTAGAGTGGGCACGTGGGTGTCGTCCCGGCCGCCGAGCAAGCCCTATCCGTCCTCCGTTACCTCGGCGGCCAGGCCAGCCCGATGCCGGCCGCCGCGATCAGCCGTGACCTGCGGCTGCCGCGCTCAACCACGTACCATCTGCTCGACACGCTGATGCGCGCCGGCTTTGTGGTCCACGTGCCGGAGGAGCGGCGGTACGCGCTCGGAGTGGCGGTGTACGAGCTGGCGTCGGGGTACAGCCGGCAGGCGTCGTTGCAGCGAGTAGCCCGCGCACCTCTCGCCGCGCTCGTCGACCGCACCGGCCAGAACGCGCATCTGGCGATCATGCATGGTAGCGACGTCGTGTACGTCATCGAGGAGCGAGCGGCCGGCCGCCCACCGCTGATCACCGACGTCGGTGTCCGGCTGCCCGCGCACATCACCGCGAGTGGCCGGGCGATTCTGGCGCGCCTACCGAACGCGCAGGTCCGCGCGCTGTACCCGAACGCGTCGGCGTTCGTCCTGCGCAACGAGCTCGGCCCGCGGTCGCTCTCGGCGCTACGCCAGCTACTCGTCATCACCCGCCAGCGCGGCTACGCCCTGGAGGACGGCGAGGTGACGACGGAGTTCGCGTCGGTGGCGACGGCCGCGTGTGACCGCACCGGTCACCCTGTCGCGGCGGTGGCCCTGACGTTCCCGAGCGAGGAGATCGACGACCGCGGCCGGGCCCGGCTTGCCGAACAGGTGGCCCGCACGACCGCGGAGCTGAGCCGGCGGCTGGGCGGCGCCTGAGGGCCTACTCCGGGGGGAGGAAGAACTCGTACTCGGCGGCCAGCTCCTCGAGGCGGTCGAGGCGCATCTGGGTCCCCTCCCTGTCGTGGTCAGCGATCAGTTCGAGCAGCGCGGCGGCCATCTGCAACGGTGCGACCTGCGAGTCGAAGACGAAGTCCGGGTTGACCGGGGCGGGAAGGACGATGTCGCCGTAGGGTGCGAGCGGGCTCAGCGCCGAGTCGACGAGCAGCACGACCATCAGCCCCTCCTTCTTCGCGGCCCGCACCGCCAGCAGCGCCTGCGCCGGGTAACGCGGCATGACGATGGCGAGCATCGCCGTCCCGCCGGCCAACCGTGCCTGCGCGATCTTTTCGACCAGATGGCTGTCGCTGCCCCACAACGCCATGACAGACGGGTGGATCTTCGAGGCGAAGAAGGAGAACCAGGAGGCGATCGGCACCGACCCGCGAAACCCGCACACCGGCATCGGCCGGGACGCGGCGAGTGCGGCCGCCGCCTGGTGCAGGACGGACAGGTCGACGAGCTGGTCGCGCAGGAACGTCAGGCTTTCGATGCTGTGCTCGACGGCGACCTGCATGCGGTTCAGGTCCTTGCCCTTGTCGGCCGCCCGGGGACGTGGGGCGAGCACCACCTCGCGGATCGCCTCGATCATCGCCGCGTAGCCGGAGTATCCGACGGCTGTGGCGAACCGGGTGACCGACGGCTGGCTCACGCCGACGCGCGCGGCGAGTTCGACGCTGGACAGGAACGCCACCTCGGAACCGTGGTCGCTGATGTAGCGGGCGATGCGCCGCTGGGCGGGCGTGAGCACGCCCGACCTGATGCCCTCGACGAACAGGTCGTCGACGGTGCCGCCGGCCCGCGGCACCGGTGCGGCGAAGGGCCGGGTCGTATCCCGGCCCTTCGCCGCCCGCGCGGCTCCGTCGGGCGATGCCGACCTAGGCAACGGCCAGCTCGACGATCGCGCCCTGCCGGAGCCATGTCTCCAGGCCCACGAGGCGCATCTCGAGACTCCCCTTGACGACCTCACCTATGTAGGAGATCCGCAGCGGCTCGTCGGCGGTGTCGTCGCCGTAGACGATGCAGAACTGCTGGCGCGGGCTGTAGAAGCAGACGGCCCCGGTGGCCTCGCCCGTCTCCTCGCGGCGCATCCGCCCCACCTCCTCGGTGCGGTACATGTTTTCCCAGGCAGCGACAACCGGGAGCGTGAAGAAGACCATGTCGCCGATCAACTTACCGTGCTGCAGGGTGCTCTTCATCGGTAGCTTCTCACGCAGCGTGGCAGCGAGATTCGGGACCTTGTCCTCCCAGACCTCGATGCGGCAGGCGTCCACTCCGTTGACGGTGAACCTCAGTTCCATGCGGTGACGACCTTTCGGATTCGCGGTGAACGGCTCAGACGACCGCGCGGTCCTTGCGGGGGAAGGCGTTTCCGAGCGCCCACGGATAGACGGCGTCGACAGTCATGTGCAGCCGGTTGGCGTAGGAGATCGCGGCGGAGGTGAGGCGGTGCAGGTCCTGGAGGGACTCCGCGGCGCAGGCGGCCGCGACGTAGGCGTGGATGAGGGATGCCGCGTGCGGGAGTCCGACGAAGTCGAAGAAGTCGGCCTTGTAGCCGATGATCTGCTTGATGATCGACTGCAGTGTGGCGAGGTCGGATGTCTCGATCTCGCAGACCTGGATGACGCCCCAGAGCATCTCGTCGGAGAGAGTACGCGCCTCGCCCTCGGCGAACATCAGGGTGGACAGGTACTGGCCGCGCGCGCCGGTGCCGCGGGGCACCTCGCCGCGGCCGAGCGCCGCCACCTCGTCCGGGATGGTGAGCCAGATGGCCTCCCGCTCGGCTTCGAGCACGGCGATCATGTCATCGACTGTGTTGGACACGGGTTTTCCTTTCACGTGGCCAGGCCGTGTGAACCGCGCTCGGCTCAGAGCACGGCCTTCAGGAAGGCGCGGGTGCGGGGGTTGCACGGGTTGTCGAGGACGTCGGCGGCCGAGCCCTGCTCGACGATGAGGCCGTCGTCCATGAACGACACCGAGGTCGCGATCTCGCGGGCAAACGCGATCTCGTGCGTGACGATCACCATCGTCATCCCGGAGCGGGCGAGGTCGCGCATGACGGCGAGCACCTCCCCGACGAGCTCGGGGTCGAGCGCGCTGGTCGGCTCGTCGAAAAGGATCAGGTTTGGGTCCATCGCGAGCGCCCGGGCGATGGCGACGCGCTGCTGCTGGCCGCCGGACAGCTGCGCCGGGTAGTGGTCGGCGCGTGCGGCCAGCCCGACCCGGTCGAGCAGCTCGAGCGCCTGCCGCCGCGCATCGGCACGGGACATCCTGCGCACCGTCATCGGCGCGCACATCACGTTGTCGGCGGCGGTCAGGTGCGCGAACAGATTGAATCGCTGGAACACCATCCCGAGACCAATGCGGTTGCGGGCGATCTGCCGCTCGGGCAGCTCGACGATGTGGCTGCCCCGCACCGCATGCCCGATCAGCGCGCCGTTGACGACGATGGCGCCGGCGTCGATCGGCTCGAGATGGTTGATGCAGCGCAGCAGCGTCGACTTACCCGACCCCGACGGGCCGATGAGGCAGGCGACACCGCCGTCGGCGACCGCGAAGTCGACGCCGCGCAGCACCTCATGGGAGCCGAAGTACTTCCGCACACCACGGGCGTCCACCATCAGGCGGCTGCCCGGTGTTCCGCCTCGTTCCCGGGGCCCCTGCCCTCCCCCATCGGCGGTGGCCTCCGTTTGCTCGCTCCTCCCGCTCACGCGATCACCGCTTCGTCCGGGATCGGCGCGCGGCGCTTCGCCCGGGTCGGCGCGCCCCGGGAGAAGCGGCGTTCAATGAACATCTGGCCGAACGAGAGCACCGTGGTGAGCGCGAGATACCAGATGCTCACGACGATGAGCAGCGGGATCGTCTCGAAATTGTGCCCGTAGATCGTCTGCGCGGAGTACAGCAGATCGGACAGCGCGATCACACTCACCAACGACGTCAGCTTGAGCATGCCGATGACCTGGTTGCCGGTCGGCGGCACGATGACCCGCATCGCCTGCGGAAGCACGATCTTGCGGGTGACCTGCGGGAACGTCATGGCGAGCGCGCGCGCCGCCTCGACCTGACCCTCATCGACGGACTTCAGCCCGCCGCGCACGATCTCCGCCATGTACGCCGCCTCGTTGAGGCCGAGGCCGAGCAGCGCGGCGGCGTACGGCGTGATGATGGCGGTGGCCGATCCCGAGACGAACGCCGGGCCGCCGAACGGCACACCAACTGACAGCCTCGGGAACAGCGCTGCGAGGTTGTACCAGAAGACAAGTTGGACGAGGACTGGTGTGCCCCGGAAGAACCAGATGTAGCCGCGGGCCGCCCACGAGAGGAACGGGTTCGACGACAGCCGCATCAGGGCGAGGACGATGCCCAGCACGATGCCGACCGCCATGGCGACCGCGGTCAGCCAGCTCGTAAGGACGAGTCCATCGAGGATGGCGCCGTCGAACAGATAGTGCCCGATCTCGCCCCAGCCGACATTCTTGTTCTCCACCAGCACGTCGACGACGACGGCGACCCCCAGCAGGACAATCGCGGCGCCGACCGGCCCCCGGACGCGCCGGGGGTGACGGACCGGCAGCGCGGCGATCTTCGCGGCCTCCAGGTCGGACCCATGCCGGGTGTCCGGCGCGGGCCCGGATCCGGGCCGCTCGTGCTCGCGGCTCATGGACATGGTGGTCGGCCGGTCAGGGCTTCGGCGCGGGTATCGGGTCACTGGCGGCCAGGTTGATGCCCGGTTTCGTCAGCTCCAGTGCCGGCAGGTCCCACCTGCTCATGATCTTGTCGTAGGAGCCGTCGGCGATGATCGTCTTGAGGGCCCCGAGGAACGCCTGCTGCAGCTCGGTGGCCTTCTTGTTGAAGACCATTCCGTTGTAGTACTTCTGCAGCAATGGGTCGGTGACGTAGCGCAGCGGCTTCGGCGCGGCCTTCTGCAACGCTTCGGCGGCGGCGTAGTCGTTGAGCACGAAGTCCACGCGGCCGGAGTACAGCGCGAGCAGCGCGGCATTCGCCGACGGGAACTGCTGGATCTCCACCGGCGGCTTGCCGCTGCTCGCGCAGTGCGGGTTGATCGTCGAGGTGATCTGCTCGGCGAGGTCGAGGCCCTGCTGCGTCGCGGTCTTGAGCCCGCACAGCGTCAGCGGATCGGTGGTGATCGATGTGTTCGTCGCGAGCGTGTAGACCGCGCCGGTCGCGTAGGCGTTGTCGACGAAGGTCACCTGCTTCTCGCGCTCGGTGTTGTCGGAGATGCACTCCATCGCCATGTCGTAACGACCGCTCTGGACGCCCGGGATCAGGCTGTCGAACGCGATCGAGGTGGCGTCGACGCGGACGCCGAGTTTGGTCGCCATCGCGTTCCAGAGGTCGGGCTCGTAGCCGACCATCTTCCCGTTCTCGAGCGTCTCGCACGGCGGATACTCCGCGTCCGTGGCGAGGTGCACGACGCCGGACTTCTTGATGTTCTCCGGAAGCATGTCGTGTAGCGCACTCGACGCGCTGCTCGCGCCCGTCGAGGCCGGCGTGCCGCCGGCTGACGGCGTGCCGCCGCCCGAGCTCGAACACGCGGAGGTGGCCAGCGCCATGGCGGCCACCGCGGCGACGGTGGCGACCGCCGCCTTGACAGTGGGTCGGATCATCTGATCTCCGTCGGTCGTGGGAGCGGGCGACGGCCGGGACCGGCGGGGTCCGATCCGGGCCGCGGCGCTTCCGCTGCATGAATCCATCAATTCATAGATCTTGAATCTCTGAATGCAACAGACACTCACACAGAAATTTTTCATTCACGTTGCGGGGACGGGTCGTCCGCGTCACCAAACGGAATGTCTGAGACCTCAGACAGATGCTGGTCTGGGCGTCCATCCGGGACGGCCAAACATCTCGTATCCCAGACAGTTCTGCGAGTGTCGCGACTACCGCAGCGGCCGTAGTACCCAGAATCATGGGGCCATGGACGAAATCGCCGTCGGCGTCGAGGCGCTGACCGAGGAGCAGGTCGTCGCCGTCGCGCGGCACGACGCCCGCGTGCGCCTGTCGGCCGGGGCCTGTAAGGCCATCACCGACAGCCGGGAGGTCATCGAGGCGCTCGCGGACGACCCGCGGCCGCACTACGGCATCTCCACCGGGTTCGGGGCACTGGCCACGCGGCAGATCGCGCCGGCCGACCGGGCGAAGCTGCAGCGCAGCCTCATCCGCTCGCACGCTGCGGGCTGCGGCCCCGAAGTCGAGCGCGAGGTGGTCCGGGCGCTGATGCTGCTGCGCCTGTCCACCCTGGCCACCGGGCGAACCGGAGTGCGCCTGGAGACGGCCGCGGCCTATGCGGCGATGCTCAACGCGGGCGTCACGCCCGTCGTCCACGACTACGGTTCGCTCGGCTGCTCGGGTGACCTCGCGCCGCTCGCCCACTGCGCGCTCACGGTCATGGGCGAGGGCACCGTCCGCGTCGGCGACGATGTCCTGCCCGCCGCCCAAGCCCTGGCCGCTGCGGGCATCACGCCGGTGGAACTCCGGGAGAAGGAGGGCCTCGCACTCACCAACGGCACCGACGGCATGCTTGGCATGCTGACGCTTGAGACGTACGACCTCGCCCTGCTTCTGCGCACCGCGGACATCAGCGCCGCCCTGAGCGTGGAGGCACAGCTCGCCACCGACGCCGTCTTCGCGGCGGACCTGCAGGCGTTGCGCCCGCACCCGGGGCAGGCCGACAGCGCGGCGAATCTGCGAGCATTGCTCGCCGACTCCGCGATCATGGCCAGCCACCGCGGTCCCGAGTGCACGCGGGTGCAGGACGCGTACTCGCTGCGCTGCTCACCCCAGGTGCATGGTGCCGCGCGGGACACCCTCACCCACGCCCGGACCGTCCGTGATCGTGAGCTCGCGAGCGCCATCGACAACCCGGTCGTCACCGTGGACGGCCGGGTCGAGAGCAACGGCAACTTCCACGGCGCGCCGGTCGCCTACGTGCTCGACTTCCTCGCCATCGCCGTGGCCGACGTGGCATCGATCGCCGAGCGGCGTACCGACCGGTCCCTCGACCCGGCGCGGAACCACGGTCTGCCGAGCTTCCTGGCCGACGACCCCGGCGTCGACTCCGGCTACATGATCGCCCAGTACGCGCAGGCGGCGATCGTCTCGGAGCTCAAGCGGCTGGCGGTGCCGGCATCGGTCGACTCCATCCCCTCCAGCGCGATGCAGGAGGACCACGTGTCGATGGGCTGGTCCGCAGCCCGCAAGCTGCGCCGGGCGGTCGACGGGCTGGCCCAGGTGCTCGCCGTCGAGATCCTCGTCGCGACCCGCGCGTTGGACCTGCGCGCCCCGCTCGAGCCCGCGCCCGCCACCGCCGCCGTGCGCGCCGTCCTCCGCGAGGCCGTCCCCGGGCCCGGGCCCGACCGTTTCCTCGCACCAGACATCGCCGCGACGGTCGATCTCGTCCGGTCCGGCCGCTTCGTCGCGGCCGCCGAGGCCGCCGGCGGCCCACTGCACTGACCCACTGTTCCCGCCGTCGCAGCCGGTGGCACCGGCCTTGGCCCGAGGAGGACGACATGGAAGGTGCCCGCCCCGTGCGCGCACCCCGCGGCACCACGCTCACCGCCCGTTCGTGGCAGACAGAGGCCCCGATGCGGATGCTCATGAACAACCTCGACCCCGAGGTGGCCGAAAGCCCAGACGACCTCGTCGTCTACGGCGGCACCGGCCGCGCCGCCCGCAACTGGGCGAGCTTCGACGCGATCGTGCGCACCCTCACCGACCTGCGAGCCGACGAGACGCTGCTGGTGCAGTCGGGCAAGCCCGTCGGCGTCATGCGGACGCACGAGTGGGCGCCGCGGGTGCTGATCGCCAACTCCAACCTCGTCGGCGACTGGGCCACCTGGCCGGAGTTCCGCCGACTCGAGCGGCTCGGGCTGATGATGTATGGCCAGATGACCGCCGGCTCGTGGATCTACATCGGGACGCAGGGCATTCTGCAGGGCACGTACGAGACCTTCGCGGCGGTCGCGGCGAAGCGGTTCGGCGGCTCGCTCGCCGGCACCCTCACCGTCACGGGCGGCTGCGGCGGCATGGGAGGCGCTCAGCCGCTGGCCGTCACCCTCAACGACGGTACCTGCCTCGTCGTGGACGTCGACCCGACCCGGCTCCAGCGGCGCGTCGAGCACCGCTACCTGGACGAGATCGCGCGGGATCTCGATGACGCGATCAGGCGCTGCGAGCGGGCCAGAGCCGACCGGGTCGCGCTGTCCGTCGGCCTCGTCGGCAACTGCGCGACCGTGCTGCCGGAACTCCTGCGACGGGGTGTCGAGGTCGATGTCGTCACCGACCAGACGTCCGCTCACGACCCTCTCTCCTACCTGCCCGAGGGAGTCGACCTCGACGACTGGAACGACTACGCGAGCAGGAAGCCCGACGAGTTCACCGACCGGGCGCGCGCGTCGATGGCGAGGCATGTGGAGGCGATGGTCGGCTTCCTCGACGGGGGCGCCGAGGTGTTCGACTACGGCAACTCGATCCGCGACGAGGCGCGGCGCGGCGGCTTCGAGCGAGCCTTCGCGTTCCCAGGGTTCGTCCGGGCCTACCTCCGGCCGCTGTTCGCCGCAGGCAGAGGACCGTTCCGGTGGGCGGCGCTGTCCGGTGATCCGCAGGACATCCACGCCACCGACCGTGCGGTCCTCGAACTCTTCCCGGACAACGAGCGGCTGCACACGTGGATCGACGCGGCCCGGGCCAGGGTGGCGTTCCAGGGACTGCCCGCGCGCATCTGCTGGCTCGGCTACGGCGAGCGCGACCAGGCCGGTCTGCGGTTCAACGAGATGGTTGCCTCCGGCGAGCTGCGCGCCCCGGTGGTCATCGGCCGGGACCACCTCGACTGCGGCTCGGTCGCGTCGCCGTACCGCGAGACCGAGGGCATGGCCGACGGATCGGACGCGATCGCTGACTGGCCGCTGCTCAACGCGCTCGTCAACACCGCGTCGGGCGCCACGTGGGTGTCGCTGCACCACGGCGGGGGTGTGGGCATCGGCCGTTCGCTCCACGCGGGCCAGGTAACCGTCGCCGACGGCACCGACCTCGCCGCCCGCAAGATCGAGCGGGTGTTGACGAACGACCCTGGGATGGGCGTCATCCGCCACATCGACTCCGGTGACGCGCTCGATGACGCACCGCTGCGCGCCTACCCCGAGGCCGGCGTCGGTATCCCGATGGCGCAGGCCTGACCGATGACTTTCGACCGGCTGTGGGGCGACCTCGAACAGGTGGGCCGCGCCCCCGAAACAGGCGGCTACCGCCGCTACGCGTGGACCGCGACGGACTTCACGCTGCGCGAGTGGTTCGCCGGCGAGGCCGCGGCGCGCGGCCTGGACCTCACCGTCGACCGCGCGGGCAACCAGTGGGCGTGGTGGGGCGACCCCGACGCCGCCATCGCCGCCGGCCGGCCGGGCGTCGCGATCGGCTCGCATCTGGACTCGGTGCCCGACGGCGGCGCGTTCGACGGCCCGCTCGGGGTGGTGAGCGCGCTGCTCGCCGTCGACGCGCTGCGGGCGAAGGGCGTCACTCCATCCGTGCCGATCGGCGTCGTGAACTTCGGCGACGAGGAGGGCACCCGGTTCGGCGTGGCATGCGCCGGGTCACGAATGCTCACCGGCGCGCTGCCCGCGGCGCGCGCACTGCTGCTGCGCGACGGTGACGGGACGAGCATGGCCGAGGCGATGGCGCGTGCCGGCCAGGACACCGCGCACGTCGGCCGCGACCAGGAGACGCTGGGCCGCGTCGGCTGCTTCGTCGAACTACACGTCGAGCAGGGCCGCCGGCTGGTCGAGGACGGCCGCCCCGTCGCGGTGGGCACCGGGATCTGGCCGCACGGCCGCTGGCGGATGGAGTTCGCCGGGCAGGCCAACCACGCCGGAACCACGCGCCTCGCCGACCGGCGCGACCCGATGCTCGACTACGCCCGCGCGGTGCTGCGCGCCCGCGCCCTCGCCGAGCGGCACGGCGTCGTCGCCACCTGCGGCAAAGTCGTCGTCGAGCCGAACGGCGTGAACGCGATCGCGTCGCGCGTTCTCGGCTGGTTGGACGCCCGTGGTGCGGACGCCGACGCCGTCCACGCGCTGGTGGCCGAGCTGTCCGACGGTGTCGCCGTGCGCGCGGAGTCCTGGACGGCGGCGACAGCGTTCGACACCGCACTCGGTGACCGACTCGCGGCGGTGCTGGACGACGCGCCCCGCCTCGCCAGCGGCGCCGGCCACGACGCTGGGATCCTCGCCGAGGCGGGCGTACCGACGGCGATGCTGTTCGTCCGTAACCCCACCGGCGTCTCGCACTCCCCTGCCGAGTTCGCCGAGCACGACGACTGCCTGGCCGGTGTCGACGCGCTCACCGCCGTCGTCTCGGACCTGACCGCCGTCTCGGGCCTGGCGGCATGACCGTTCTGTTCGCGCGGCACGCCCTGCTACCCGGCGGCACCGCGCGCGACGTGGTGATCGAGATGGCCGACGGCCGCTTCACCGCCGTGACCCCGGACAGTGACCTACCCGCGGGCGCGGAGATCCTGCCGGGCGTCGTGCTGCCCGGGTTCGCGAACGCGCACAGCCACGCGTTTCATCGCGCGCTGCGGGGACGCACCCACGCCGGCGGCGGCACGTTCTGGACGTGGCGGCGGGCGATGTACGCACTCGCGTCGCGCCTCGACCCGGACACCTACCTCGCGCTCGCCCGCGCGGTCTACGCCGAGATGGCGCTCGCGGGGATCACCACGGTCGGCGAGTTCCACTACCTGCACCACGCGGCGGGGGGCCGGCGGTACGCCGACCCGAACGCGATGGGGCGCGCACTCCAGCGGGCGGCGGCGGATACCGGCATCCGCCTGACCCTGCTCGACACCTGCTACCTCGCTGGCGGGCTCCACGGCCGCGGTCACCAGCCGCTCGACGGCGTCCAGCGACGCTTCGCCGACTCCAGCGTCGACGCGTGGGCTGCGCGCGTCGAGGACATGGCGAACTCGCCCGGGTTCATCGTGGGCGCCGCCGTGCACTCCGTGCGCGCCGTCCCGCGGGACGATCTACCACTGGTCGTCGCGGCCGCCGGGGAGCGTCCGCTGCACGTGCACCTGTCCGAGCAACCCGCCGAGAACGAGGCGGCCCTCTCCTACTACGGGCGCACGCCCACCGCGCTGCTCGACGGCGCCGGCGCGCTCACCCCGCGCACCACCGTCGTCCACGCCACGCATCTCGACCCCGCCGACGTCGCGACCCTGGGCGCCGCGCGGGTCACCGCCTGCCTGTGCCCCACCACCGAGCAGGACCTCGCTGACGGCATCGGGCCGGCCCGCGCCCTCGCCGACGCTGGAGCCGTGCTCTCACTCGGCAGCGACCAGAACGTGGTCGTCGACCTCATCGCCGAGGCGCGCGCACTCGAATCCGGCGAGCGGCTGGCGTCCCGACGGCGCGGACGCTTCCACCCGCGCGAGCTGCTCGCCGCCGCCACCGCGCACGCCTCGCTCGGCTGGCCCGACGCGGGGGCGATCGCGCCGGGCCTGCGCGCCGACCTCGTCTGTGTACGTTCCGACACCGTCCGCACCGCCGGCGCCGCACCCGACGAGATCCTGTTGGTCGCCACCGCGGCCGACATCGACACTGTCTACGCCGACGGGTCGCCCCTGGTGACCGGCGGACGGCACCGGCTGGGCGACGTCGGGGCGTCGCTCACCGCCGCCATCGGTTCGTTGTGGGAGGATCTGTGACAAGCGTGCAGGTCGACGGCATCGCGGAGCTCGTCACCAACGACCCGTCCCGCGGCGACGAGACCGCGCTCGGAGTGCTGACCGACGCCGCTGTCGTCATCGACGATGATCGCATAGCGTGGGTGGGACCGTCCGCCTCGGCTCCGGCCGCCGACCGCCGAATGGACGTCCGGGGCCGGGCTGTCATCCCGTCGTTCGTCGACTCGCACTCCCATCTCGTGTTCGCCGGCGACCGCGCTGACGAATTCACAGCGCGAATGGCAGGCACGCCCTACGACGGTGGCGGCATCCAGCGGACGGTCCAGGCCACCCGCGTCGCAACAGACAAAGAACTGCGTGCGCTGCTCGCTACCCGGGTCGACGAGATGCACGCTCAGGGCACGGGGACGGTCGAGATCAAGAGCGGTTACGGACTGACCGTCGAGGATGAGGCTCGGCTGCTGCGCCTGGCCGGGGAGGTGACCGACGAGACAACCTTCCTCGGGGCGCACATCGTGCCTCCGGGCGTGGACGTCGACGCCTACGTCGCACTGGTCACCGGGCCGATGCTCGCCGCCTGCGCCCCACACGCAAGGTGGATCGACGTCTTCTGCGAGCCGGCCAGCTCACACGCCTTCGACGGAGACCAGGCCCGGGAGGTACTCGAAGCCGGCGTGGCCGCGGGACTCGGCCTCCGTGTCCACGGCAACCAGCTCGCGACCGGGCCCGGGGTGCGGCTCGCGGTCGAATTCGCGGCGGCGAGCGTCGACCACTGCACCTACCTGTCCCGCGCTGACGTCAACGCCCTCGCCGGGAGCGCCACCGTCGCGACGCTGCTGCCCGGCGTCGAGTTCGCCACCCGGTCGCCCTACCCGGACGGGCGGGCCCTGCTCGACGCCGGAGTACGCCTTGCGTTGGCGACGGACTGCAACCCCGGCACCTGCTACACGAGCTCGATGCCATTCGTCCTCGCCCTGGCCGTGCGCGAGATGGGCCTGACGCCGGCCGAGGCGCTGTGGGCGGCAACGGCGGGTGGAGCCGCGGCGCTGCGCCGTGACGATGTCGGGCGGCTCACCGTCGGGGCCGCGGGACATCTCACGGTGCTGGACGCCCCGACCTACCAGCACCTTGCCTACCGCGCCGGCGTCCCGATCGCGCGGTGCCTGGACCTGGGTTGGCCAGCCCGACCCGCGGAAGCCGGCAGGACGTCACCCATCTGATCCCGCTCGTCGGTTTGTGAGGACACGTCAGGATCTGCCGGCGGCTGCGAGCCCCAGCATAGACAGTGATCGTTTCCAGGGTGAGTTCGAGGGGTTGCTGGGGCTGGTGGGCCCGCGGTTCGCGCGGGCGGCGACCCGGCGGCGGGTTCGGTCGTTCCTGCTCGGGCTGATGGCCGGGCTTTCCCGGGCGAACTGCTGGACGTTGGCGGAGCATGCCGGGGACACGAACCCGCACGGGATGCAGCGGCTTCTTTCCCGGGCGGTGTGGGACGCCGACGCGGTCCGCGACAACCTACGGGGCTATGTGGTCGACCGCCTCGGGACAGCCGGGGCGGTGCTGGTCGTGGACGAGACCGGCGACCTGAAGAAGGGTACCCGGACCGTCGGGGTGCAGCGCCAGTACACCGGCACGGCGGGCAGGATCGAAAACTCCCAGGTCGCGGTCTACCCGGCCTATGCCAGCGACCGCGGGCACGCGTTCATCGACCGTGCGCTCTACCTGCCGGCCAGCTGGACCGGTGACCCGGCGCGCTGCGCCGTGGCCGGCGTGCCCGAGGGAACCGGGTTCGCGACGAAACCGGCGTTGGCCCGCCGCATGCTCACCGCCGCGTTCGACGCCGGTGTGCAGGCCGGCTGGGTCGCCGGTGACGAGGTCTACGGCAACGACCCGAAGCTACGCGCCGGCCTCGCGCACCGTGGGGTCGGCTACGTCCTGGCCGTGGCGAAGAACCATCCGGTCGTCACCGGAATCGGAACCCGCACCGCCGTCGAGCTCGCTGTCCGCCTCCCCGAGAACTCCTGGCAGGTCGTCTCCGCGGGTGCGGGCTCCAAAGGACACCGGTTCTACGACTGGGCGCTGATCGACACCATCGATTCCGATCTTCCCGGCCGCCACTGGCTGCTGGTCCGCCGCAACCAGACCACCGGCGAGTACGCCTTCTACCGCGCCCACCATCCACGGCCCGTGCCGCTGGCGGCCCTCGTGCGCGTCGCCGGTCGCCGCTGGACCGTCGAGGAAACCATCCAGACCAGCAAAGAACTCACCGCGCTCGACCAGCACCAGGTCCGAACCTGGACGTCCTGGCACCGCTGGACCATCCTCGCGATGCTCGCTCACGCCTTCCTGACGATCACCGCCGCCGGCAGCAGACACGACCAGTCCAACGACCCGACCATGCTTCCGATCACCGTCAACGAAACCCGACGACTGTTCATCGCGATCATCAACCTGCCTGCCGCGACCCTCGACCACGTCCTGCGCTGGTCCTACTGGCGACGCCGCCACCAGGCACAAGCCCGCACCAGCCACGACGATCAGTGTGACCCGAACAAGGCCGCTGCCTGTGCCAGCCAGGCGGTCGCTGGAAAATACTTGTTCGTGACAGGAAGCAGCGGGTTCGGCGACCGCTTCATCACCCGCTCCTACCTCACAGGAACCGCCGCCAAGCCCGGGTGACAAAAGCTCGGGTGACAAAGCCGCGGCGTGGTCGTCGTCCGTACCGGAGACGACCACGCCATCCGATTTCGTGGCGGGCGAAACCCCTGCCCGTTTGTTCGGATGCAGTGAGCTATCCGCGCCGAACTGACGGACGCAGCCCACTCGCTGTTCGCCGCCAAAGGCTTCGAGGCGACGATAATCGACGAGATAGTCGCGACTACAAGCACCTCACGGCGAACGTTCTTCCGCTGGTTCCCCTCCGCGTGCCGGCACTCGTTGTCGTCGATGTCGACGCGACGATCGCCGCTGTCATCGGCCAGCGCATCGAGTCGATGCCTGGGTGTCGGCTCGATGCGCGGACCGGCGGGCCCGGTCCGGCCGTGCTTCCCCCTGCGAGGCACGGCCGGACGGGGACCTGGCGCGGAAGCCGCGCGAACGGAGCTGATGTGGCCGGCCCGCCTTCGCCCGAGCAGGCGGAGTCGGCCCTGAGGCCCGCTGAGCCCACTGGACCCGGGTCGGCCGGATGGGCCCGGGTCGGACCGACGGCGGGCGCTGGCTCAGCTGACTTCGAAGCCGGTGGCGAGGATGGTGGCGAACTCCGGGGGCGGCCCGACAGGCGTGGAGACGATGTAGCGGCCGGGGCGCAGCGTGGTCAGGCCGTACGCGGGGTCGGTTCCGGTCGGCTGGGCCACGGCGACGATGTCGGCGATGTCCTCGAGGTTGACCTTGCGGGACTGCACGTCGGCGGCGGTCGCGGTCTGGCCGTCCCGGACCTTGCCGAGCAGCAGGATGAAGCCGGCCTTGGCCGGGTCGGTGCCGGTGTTGGCGAACTTCATCGCCACCGGGCCGGCGGGCAGCGTCGCCGGCACGCCGGCGAGGCCGGTGCCATCACTGTTGGTCACGTCGAGCGTGGTGTAGCCGCAGGAGTCGTGCGCCCAGGCGTTGACGGCCGTGAGCGCGGCCTGCAGCGAGGCGTCCTCGGTCGGGACCGGCTTGCCTTCCGTCGCGCCCTGCACGGCTGTGGCCAGCGTATCGACCTTGCTCGTCAGGTCTGCCGGAACGCCGGCGCGCAAGGCGGTGATGTGGGGTTGCAGCGGTGTCGCCCAGGCGGCCAACTCGGCTGCTGACGCCGGCGGGCCATCCGGATCGATCCCGGGGATGTTGACCCAGTCGCTGGCCAGCGCGGCGGCGCAGGCCGTCTGGGTGGCGTTGGCCGTGGACGTGGACGTGGACGATGGCGTACCTGCGGCGGCGGGCGAGGCGGCCGAGTCGGAGCAGGCGGGGAGCAGGACGAGGGCGCCGAGGCCGAGGGCACTGGCGGCGACGGTCCATCGACGGCGGGCCGGGCCGGCGATGCTGTGGGTTTTCATCGTTGTCTCCTGATCGGATCCTGGCCGGACCGGTCCGGCTGACCGGTCGTGGTGGCAGGGCGATCATTCGGGCGGCTCGTTCCCGCCGGCACCGGTGCGCGTTCCCACGGCGGTCGGGAGGATTTCCCGGCACGAACGGGAACCGCCGTGCCCCACACTGGTCCGACCGGGTGCGATCCACGGGTTGCACCGAGGGAACAGGCGCGGGGGAGCTGGCGTGGATGTGACTGGTGGGGACCCGCCGCGGCCGTTGCAGCCACGGTCACGGTGGCGATGGCTCGCGCATGCCCTCGCCCTGGCCTTGCTGGCGCTGGTCGCGGTCGGCGTGGTGCTCGTCCTCGCCACCCCGAGTGGGGTCACCACGCCGGGCGGGGACTCGGCGAGCAATTACGGCTGGAGCCAGCTCACGCTCGCGGTCCCGTTCCTGGTCGCCGGCTGGCTGCTGGCGTCGCGGCGGCCGGAGGTGCCGTTCGGCTGGCTGGCGCTCGCCGCCGCGTTCGCCCACGCCGGTGCCGCGGCTGGCAGTGGCTGGGCGATGGCCGCGGTGTACGGCGGGCACGACCTGCCAGGCGTGGTACCTGTGGGGATCCTCAGCGGCGCGTTCGAGGCGACCGAGCCGGTCGTGCTGGCGACTACCTGGGCGACCTTTCCCTACGGCCGGTTCCCACGCGGACGGACTGGCTGGCTTGCCGCTGTCAGCATCGGGCTGTGCGCCGTGGGCTGGCTGTCCGGACCGCTGTGGGATTTCAGGCTCGTCGACCCGCCGCCGAAATACACCGACGTCACCAACCCGATCGGCGTTCCCTTCCCCGGCTGGCTGCCGGTGCTTCTGTTCGCCTCGGGACTGCTGCTTGGGTCGGTCGTCATGGTGGTGCGCTGGCTGCGGGCCGAGGGCGAGCTACGCCGGGTGCTGCGCTGGCTGGCCGTCGTCAATGCCATCGCCATCGTGGTGACGCCGCTCGTCGTGGCGCTGCCGGCCGGCACGATGATCGCCAACGTTGGCACCGGCGTCGAGCTGGTCGTCGTCGTCGCCGTGGTGCTCGCGAACCGGGTGTACGGCATCGAGGTCGTGCTCAACCGCACGCTCGTCTACGTCCTGCTGACCGCGTTCGTGGCCGCGGTGTACGTGGCCGGCGTGGCCGTGCTCGCCGCGTTCGGGCAGGCGGTCGGCGGCCCCTGGACCGTGGCGGCCGCCCTCGGCGCCGCGTTCAGTCTTGCTCCGGCCCACTCGCGGGTGCAGCGGATCGTCAACCGTTTCCTCTATGGCGAGCGGGATGAGCCGTACACGGTGGCGACCCGGGTCGCGGCCCGGCTGGAAACCGCCGGCAGTGTCGAGGCGCTGTTGCCGAGTCTGGTGGAGGCGCTCGCCGGTACCCTGCGCCTGCCGCGCGCAACCGTGGAACTGCGCGGCGACGACGGGTCGGTCCGGGCCATCACGTACGCGGACACCGGCAGCGCAGGAGACGAGGCTGACCGTTTCCCAGGTGGGGCCACCGCTCGTTTCCCACTCGTACATCAGGGCGAGGACATCGGGGCGCTGGTGCTGGGCCTGCGTTCGGGGCAGGGCGCGCTCGGTGCGCGGGAGAGCCGGCTGCTGACTGACATCGCCCGGCAGGTGGCTGTCGCGGCCAGCAACGTGCGGCTCACCGAGGCGCTGATGCGCTCCCGGGAGCGGATCGTCAGCGCCGCGGAAGAGGAACGTCGCCGGCTGCGCCATGACCTGCACGACGGTCTCGGGCCTGTGCTGACCGCCGCCGCGACGAAGCTGGATGCCGCCCGTAACATCGCTGGCCGGGATCTTCCCCGGGCGACGAACCTGCTCGTCGATGTGCGCCGCGACCTCACGTCCGCGCTCGGCGACCTGCGCCGGCTTGTCTACGCGCTGCGCCCGCCCGCCCTCGACGAGCTCGGCCTGCTGGCGGCGCTGCGCGAGACGCTGCGCGGCGCCGCGCTGCCGGTGACGCTGACGGCCCCGGATGCGCTGCCGCCGCTGCCCGCGGCGGTCGAGGTCGCGGCCTACCGGATCGTGACCGAGGCCGTCACGAACGTCGCCAGGCACGCCGACGCGACCCGCTGCGAGGTGACGATCGGCTGCGCCGAGGCGCTGACCATCGAGATCCGCGACGACGGCCAGGCCCGCCGTTCCGCGGGCGGTACGGCCAGCGTTGCCTCCTGGACGCCCGGGGTCGGGCTGACCTCGATGCGGGAACGGGCGACAGCGCTGGGGGGAACCTGGAGCGGCGGGCCTACCGCCGCCGGTGGCCGGGTCGTGGTCGAGCTGCCGCGCACGTTGGCCGCCGGTGGCGTCTCGCGGCTGGTGGACGCGCCCGACCGCCCGGCTGCACAGAACGATGCGAACGCCAACAAAGCGAACGCCAACAAAGCGAATGTCTACGATGCGAACGTCGAGGACGCAGCGAACACCCAGCTGGCCGGGAGCGCGGGATGACGCAGACCAACGGTGGCGCTGGCCGTCTCGATCCGGAGGCGGTCGCCGACGGCGTCGACGGCGTGGCGGCGGACATCCGGGTGGTCATCGTCGACGACCACCGCATCGTCCTCGACGGATTGGTCGTGCTGCTCGACTCGATGGACGGGGTCACCGTCGTGGGTGAGGCCACCTCCGGCGAGCACGCGGTCGGCCTGGTCGGGCGGCTGTGCCCGGATGTCGTACTCATGGACATCGAGATGCCCGGGATCGGCGGCGTCGAGGCGACCAGGCGGATCACCGCCGCGCACCCGTCGGTCGCGGTGGTGATGCTGACGATGTACGGCGAGGACGAGTTCGTCTTCGCCGCGCTGCGCGCAGGCGCCCGCGGCTACCTGCTCAAGGGCGCCCAGCAGGAGGACGTCGTGCGCACTGTCCGCGCCGCCGCGCGCGGCGACGCCGTGTTCGGGCCGGACATCGCACAGCGGGTGCTGCGGACGTTCATCGACCCACGACCCGCGACGAAGCCGTTCCCCGAGCTGACCGACCGGGAACGGGAGGTGCTCGCGCTGCTGGCGAACGGCTGGCCGAACGGCCGAATCGCCCGCCATCTCGGCCTCACCCCGAAGACCGTCGCGAACAACGTCTCCAACATCCTCGCGAAGCTGCACGCCGCCGACCGCGCCGCCGCGATCCTGACCGCCCGCCGCGCCGGCCTCGGCGACCCCTGAGCTCAGGTCTCACCAACACGGATGGCCCAGACTCGGCCGCACCCGGCCCGTGGCCTCGGCGACATCCAGCAGCGTGCCGACCGTCTCCTCGGCGTAGACCCGCCATCATGCCCTCGGATACGCCGTGGAGCGGCGGCCGACGCCGGCCGCGACAGTTCGACAGGCCCGCCAGCACATTCGGCGGAGCAATGGTTGAGACCTGTGGATCGGCTGGGGAGGGCGTACCTTCCCGGTGATCGAGGTTGAGGTCTCAGCCAGGCCGACGTTGGCGCGTCGGTCGGGAAGGCACGCCCGTACTCACGGTAGTACCCGAGGACCTCGGATCCGAGGACGGTCAGGCGGCCAGGCCGTCGCTAGGCTGCCTCGAGCAGCAGCCCGACGAGCTCGACGGGCATGGTGATCATGCAGTCATGGCCGGTCGGCAGCTCCCGCACCCGCTCGCCTGCCGGGACGGGACGCCGGGTGATGCCCGCCGGCCGACCCCCGACGCAGTGGATGTGCGTACGCGGGATCGTGCGCGCGGCCGGGTCGTCCAACCGGACCGGCTCCTGAAGGCACCGCACCGGCTGGTCCGACAGCATCGAGCGCAACCAGGCGACGTCCTCGGGATCGGTGACCCCGAACAAGCCGAGCGGCGGCGGCTGCTCCGGCATCGGCGGAACCCGCCAGCCGTCTACCGCGACGTCGATGAGCTGCTGGGTGACTGGAAGGACATCGACCGCGGTTTCGCCGTCTTCGGGAACCATCGCGTCGAGGAACACCAGATGCGCGATCCGCTCCGGGACCCGGTGGGCAACCCCCGATATAATCATCCCGGCGTAGCTGTGCCCAACGAGCACGACGTCGTCGAGACGCTCGCCTTCGATCAGGTCGGCGACGTCGCCAACGTGGGTGCCGAGCCCGACCTCGGGGCCCAGCAGGTGTGCCTTGTCGCCATAACCGGTCAGCGACGGCGCGAGCACCCGGTGCCCGGCCGACTCCAGCAGCGGGATCACCCGGTCCCAGCTCCGCCCACTGTGCCAGGCGCCGTGTACCAACAGAAATGTGGACATAGTCGTGCGGTTCCTCCTCGTGCCTCGGTACCCTTTGGTAACCGAGAACATCGTGATCCACACGACGCGCACCGGGCAATACGGCACTTTTCGGTGCCCCGGTTCTCAGGAGGTAACCATGCAGGACCCGTGTCAAGCCCGCGAAGTCCTCGGGATCGTCGGGGACAAGTGGGCGCTGCTGATCGTGCGCATGCTCAAGGACGGGCCGCGACGCTTCACCGAGCTCAAGCGGGCCATCGACGGCATCAGCCAGCGCATGCTCACAGCGACGCTGCGCGACCTCGAGCGCGACGGGATCCTGACGCGCACGGTCCACAACGTCATGCCGCCGCACGTCAGCTACGAACTGACCCCGATGGGCCGGACCCTGCGCGAGGCCACCGCACCGCTGCTGGAGTGGAGCATCACGCACCTGGCGCACATCGACGCTGCCCGCGCGGCGTACGGCAACCGCTAATGGGACCACCTCACTGCTGACCGCTGCCGCCGCACTGGTCGCTGTTGCCGGCGCGTTGGTCGCCTTAGACGAGACCCGGCAGGCCAACGCTGAAACCCGCCGGGCGATGAGCCCACCGTCAGGAAGGCCAACTCATCCCGCGCCCAGCTCTCGACGTTCTACTCACGATCGGCGGCGGCGCTGCGGGCGCAGCGACACGACGCCGAGCCTCAAGAGGATCATCCGCTGGGTGCGTTCTTCGAATTCGAGGTGGCGCATCAGTGGGCGCCTAAGCGTATGACCTGCTCGCGGCTCCGGGCTCCGCTGACGCTGGATGACCGGGTGGCGAAGGTCAGCCGGCGGATCGTTTGATTTGTGGATCGACTTCAATGACCTGACGAGCTCCCGGCTGTCACATGCGCTGATCTGGTCGCCCGTCCCGTGGGTGGGTGAACGGCGGACGAGCCGGCTTCCCACGATGGTGGGGAGCCGGTTCGTCCGGTGGTGTTTCAGTTGGTGTCGGCATGGGTCCGTCGGCGGGGGCGCAGGATGAGGGCTGCCAGGGTGGAGGCGACCAGGGTGAATGCCGCGGTGGTCAGGAACGCGGCGCGGGCGCCGGGGACGAACTGGCCGGGGACAGCTCCGGCGGTGTAGACGGAGACGATGACGGCGAGTCCGATGGCGCCGCCCAGTTGCTGGACCGTCTGGAGCAGGCCGGAGGCCGATCCGGCGTGCCGCGGCTCGACTCCGCCCATCACCAGGGAGGCCGCGGGCATGAAGGTCAGTCCGGCCGAGACGCCGTTGATCAGCAGGGGGCCGAGGACCGCGGTGACGTAGCCGCTGGTCGTGTCGATGTTGCTGAGCCAGACGTAGCTGGCGGTGAGGCCGAGGGTGCCGGTGATGAGCAGTGGGGCCTGGCCGAAGCGGGCCACCAGCTTGGGGGCGATGCGTGCCATGGCGAAGATGCCGATGGTCATCGGCAGGAACGCGGCTCCGGCGGCGATGGGGCCGAAGTGCAGCACCCGCTGGACGTACTGCACGACCAGGAAGAACGTCGCGATCTGGGAGCCGAAGACCAGGGTCGTCACGGCGAGACCGCCGAGGCGGCGTCGGTCGCGCAGCATGGAGGGCACCAGCATCGGGTGGGCGACGCGGCGTTCGGTGACGGTCAGTGCGGTCAGGAGGGCGACGCTGGCCGTGAGAGAGCCGATGGTCCGCGCGGAGGCCCAGCCGTGCTCGGGTGCGCCGATCAGTGCCCAGACGACGGCCACGGCCGCGCCGGTGGCGCAGAGCGCGCCGATGAGGTCGAAGCGGCCCGGGTTGCGCGGGGTTTCGGTGACGAACCGCGGGGCGAGGGCGAGCACGGCGATGCCGATGGGGACGTTGATGAACAGAGTCCAGCGCCAGGATCCGACTTCGGTGACCACGCCGCCGAGGAGGAGACCGAGGGTGCTGCCGCCGATGCCGACGGCGGCGAACAGGGCCAGGACCCGGTTGCGTGCCGCGTCGTCGCGGGCGCTGGTGGTGACCAGGGCGAGCACACCGGGTGCGGCGAGGGCTGCACCGATGCCCTGAGCCGCGCGGGCGGCGATCAGCAGGGCGGGGCTCTGGGCGAAGCCGCCGAGCAGCGATGACGCGGTGAAGACACTCAGGCCGATGAGGAAGATGCGTAGCCGGCCGTAGGTGTCTCCGAGCCGGCCGCCCGTCAGCATCAGGCCGCCGAAGGCGAGGGTGTAGGCGTTGACTATCCAGGACAGGGCGGACGGGCCGAGGCCGAGGCCGGTGCCGATGCTGGGCAGGGCCACGGTGACGATGGTGCCGTCGAGGGTGAGCATCAGCTGCCCGACCAGCACGATCAGGATGCCGACCGCCGCGCGACGGCTGTCGCGCTGTGATCTGGCAGGCGATTGGGCGGACGACGTCGACGGGGTGGCGGCAGAGCTGAGCTGCGTTGTGGACATGGCGGGTCCTGTTCTGGCCTTCCGGGGCCGACAGAGTGTGAGCAGGGCGCGGGGCGGCGGTCGCGCCTGGGCCCGAGAAAAGAAGGGCGATGATCGCGGGCGTTCGCGGGCCGGCACGACGGCGTCGACGACGCCCAGGCCCGGGAAGGGATGTCTGCGGGGTGACGCGCGCCCGGCGACCCGGGCGCGCGTGCCACGGCCCGGTCGCTCAGACCTGCGCCATGCCGCCGTCGGCGAACAGCTCGATGCCGGTAATAAAGCTGGAGGCGTCACTGCACAGGAAGGCCGCGGCCTTGCCCATCTCGCGTGGGTCGGCGATCCGCCCGCCGGCGTTGGCCACGACCGCGTCGAGGTGTCCGTGCCGTGCGATGACCTCCTGGTACGCCGCCTCCACGTCCGCGAGCCTGGTGACGTCGGCCACGATGCCCGACGAGTTCGGGCCGATCACGGCGACCGCCTCGTCCAGCGGCCTCTGCGCACTGATGACCACGCGGGCGCCCTGGTCCACGAGCTCCAGGGCGATCCCCAGGCCGACACCGGACGCACCGCCGGTGACCACGGCGACCTTGCCTTCGAGTGGCAGGCTCATTGCTTCTCCTCTGGGAGGGTGTGCCCGCACCATGCAGACGATGGCGGAGGTGCCCTACACTCGAAAGTGGAGGCGCCGCCGCTTCCTCCCCACCATAACTGGAGACGCCTCCAGTTAGCAACTGTGGAGGCGCCTCCACTTCATCCAGATGAGGAAGGGGCTCGCCCGTGACCACGGACACCGAGCGACCGCTACGGGCCGACGCGCGGCGCAATCGGGAGAAGATCCTCTCCGCGGCCGTGCGCGTCTTCGCCGAAGACGGGCTGGAGGCGCACCTCGAGCGCGTCGCCAAGGAAGCAGGCGTGGGCTCCGGCACCCTCTATCGCAACTTCCCGACCCGGGAGGCGCTGATCGAGGCCGCCTACCGCAACGAACTGAGCCGGCTGTGCGACGCCGCCCCCGACCTCCTGGCGGCCATGCCGCCACGCGAGGCGCTTCGCGCCTGGATGGGACGCTTCATCGACTACGCCACCGCGAAACTGGGGATGGCCGAGGCCCTTCGCGCCGTCATCGACTCCGGCGTCAACCCTTACACCCACAGCCACGAGCTGATAATGACCGCCCTCACCTCGCTCCTGGACGCCGCGACCGCCGCCGGAACCATCCGCTCGGACATCAACCCAGCCGTCCTGTTCGCCGCTCTCACCGGCGTCGCCCTCACCTCAGGAAAGCCCGAACAGCGCGAGCAGGCCGAACGCCTCCTCGACCTCGCCCTGGACGGACTCAGGTACGGCACCACCGACTGACGTCGGCCCCGGAAGTGTCGGCAAACGGTCGTCTGTCGACACCCGGCCAGCAAGCCGCCCAGCACCCCTCGGAGGGCGTCGACAAGACATCGCCAGCGGGGCGAAGGCCTCCCGGCCGAAGTTCGGCCTCGTCATGCAGCTGCTGCGCGTCGGCGACACCCTCAAGGTCACCCGCCTCGACCGGCTCGGCCGCTCCCTGCTACACCTCGTCACCCTCGGCGCCGAACTCCGCGAGCGCCAGGTGGGGCTGCATGTCGTCAAACAGGGCATCGACACCTCCACCGCCGAAGGCCGCGCCATGTTCGGCATGCTCTCCGTGCTCGCCGAATACCAGCGCGAGCTCGAACCGTACTCGCCGCCGCCGCGTCGGCTGCCGGCGCGACCGGGAATCCGGGGCGGCGCGAGATCAGCGGGAGGCCGTGACCTCGGTCCGGACACCGCCACTCATCGAGGCGGCGCGCTGCGTCGGAAGAGCGGCGACGCCGGCCGGCGTGCTCAGCGCGTGCACCAGCATCGCGTACAGCTCCTGGCGGACGAACGGCGACAGGGCGGGGGCGAGCAATGCCGCGAGCTCGCGCCGCCGGGCACGCTCCGCACGAAACCCGGCGACCTTCATCCGCAACGAGGAAAAGGATTCACGGACGTACATGGGAACTCCTCCTGTGAGAATTCCAGGGGTAACGGGCCACTGCCATCACCTCACCTTGGCTACCTGCCGGCGGACAGCGACTCGGCGGCGACGTTGCCGAACGTCTCGCGCAGCGACGGCACGACGGTGACCGCGGCGCCGGCGAGCCAGGTAGGCATCTCCCGCCACCGGAGACCAGGGCGCAGTTCCACGTCCGCGATCCGGGCGGCGGCTTGGCAGGAGGCGAGCACCGCGGCCTGGCCACCAGGATGTTCCTCGAAGCCGGCGGCGAGCGCGACTTCGACCGGTCTGCCGGCGCCGTGTGGCAGTCGCGCGACGAGCAGCTCGAGGACGCCCTTCTCACCGTGATGGTTGGCCAGTAGATGGCCACCAGCTGGAGCTGGCGCGACTGTTGGTCGCGGACGTGGCGTTCTGGTCCAAATCGGTCCGACTCTCCGGCCCGGTGTCGCCACCAGTGGGCTGACAGCGCTAGCACATACAGTCCGACGGTAGTTACCCAGGGTGTTCGACCAGGCGGGTGCTCGAGCGCAGCGGACAGGAGTGCCATCTGATGCGAACGCTTGCCGACCAGGAAGGGACAGGACGGAGCGCGCATGGCAGCTTCGGCTGGCATCGCGCGCGCCGTCGCCTGCGTGCCGCGCTCGCCCGGCGGACCCATCCACCGCTGGCCCGCCCGGGGTCCCGCGGGCGCAGGCATGTCCTCCCGCGGGTCGCTCTGATGGCTACGTTCCTGCTACCTGCGCTGGTCATCGCGCCCGGCGTGGCCCACGCGGCGCCGGTCGTGACCGCGACAATCGAGGACACCAGCGTCGGCACCGGGCCGAACCAGGTCAGCTATGCCGGCAACTGGACCGTGTGCGGCGGGTGCAGCCCGGCCACACCCAACAACAGCTTCAGCTACTCGACCAACGCCGGCGCGAGTGCCACGATCCACTTCTCCGGCACCCAGCTGAAGATCTATGGGGTCAGGGAGCCCGCCGGTGGTCTGGCTGCCGTCAGCGTCGACGGCGCTCCCTCCATCACGATCAACACCTACCTGCTACCGGCCGCGGCCGGGCTCATCTATACGTCGCCGGTACTCACCAACGGCACCCACACCGCGACACTGACCAACCTTGGACAGAACACCCCGCCGGCGAGCGCCACCGTCGTCTCGTTCGACCGCGCCGAGGCGCTCACCGACACGACTCTCCCACCGATCGACCAGCTCTCGAAGACGATCGAGGACACGACGATCGGAACCGGGGTGGACCAGGTCTCCTACACCGGTACCTGGCTGGCGTGCGGGGGATGCGTACCACCCACCCCGAACAACAGCTTCCGCTACTCTTCGGCCGCCGGCGCTGTCGCCACGGTGCGCTTCACCGGAACTCAGGTCACGGTCTACGGAATCAGGGAACCGCACGGCGGTCGCGCCTCGATCTCCATCGACTTCGGTAACGCCACGATCGTCGATACCTATGCGGCCACGTCCAGCGTCGCCCCACTGTTCGTCTCGCCGGCGCTCATCCACGGCACACACATCGTCCAGATTCTCAACCTGGGGCAGCGCAACGCCGCGTCCGACTCGACCGCCGTCGGGTTCGACCGGGCAGTCGTGGCCACCACCACGCCGCCCGTCAACCCACTGCCCCCCGGTAGCCCCAACCGCTCCGGCCAGCCGTGGCTGTCCGGCGTCAACGGAGACCCCCGCATCACGCCCGCCGACGTGGACGCGTTCTGCGCCTACCGCGGAAGCCTGTGCGACCTCGCCCACGTTTACGTCGCCCGCGACAGCTGGGCGTCGATCGTGCAGCCGTCCTTCGCGGAAACGAACTTCGCCGGCTGGCCCGGCCGGCTGGTCATCTCGGTACCACCGTTCCCGGAAAACACGGAATCCTCACTGGCGACCTGCGCGACCGGGGCGTACGACTCCTACTGGCGGACATTCGGCACCACCCTCAACACCACCGGCCGCCAGAACTCGATCATCAGGCTGGCCTGGCAGGCGAACGGCAACTGGTTCCAATGGTCCGCGATCAACGCGACCGACTACGTCAACTGCTATCGGCATATCGCGACCGCGATCAGATCCACCGCCAACCCGGATCCGATCATGGACTGGACCATCAACGCCCACTACTCCCAGCTCCCGCCGAGCCACAACCCGCTGGACATCTACCCCGGCGACGCCTACGTCGACAACATCGGCATCGACGCGTACGACCAGTACCCGCCGTCCCCGACCCTCGGCGCCTTCAACACGCAGGCCAACGCGATCGGCGGGATCACCTGGCTCTACAACTTCGCCCGCGCCCACGGCAAGACCTTCGGCATCGGCGAATGGGGAGTCGCCTCCGGCTCCGGCAACAACGGCGGCGGCGACAACGCCGACTACATCCAGTTCATGCGCGACTGGATGACAGCCCGCGCCGGGCAGGGATTCCTCTACGAGACGTACTTCAACAACTGCGACGCCGGCAACCTCGGCTCCAACCTCAACCGCCCCTACAGCACCGGCTGCATCTACCGCAACCCGAACTCCGCGGCCCGCTACACCACCCTCTGGCGAAACCCCGCCGCCCTGTGACCCGGCCCCCCGTACACCGCGGCTGATCGCCAAAGCGGTCCACCACGGATTTCTCGAAAGCCCATCCACCGGGCACTGCCCCTTCCTGTGGGGTCACCTACAGTAGACAAGTAGGCTCTGGCGTCGCGCTGACTGCCGTTCAGTTCGCTTGCGGGCAGATCGGTAAGCCCTACGTCTGGGGCGGTAATGGCGAGCCCGGGTTCGACTGCAGTGGTCTGACGGCTGCCGCCTATGCCGCCGCGGGTGTCCAGATCCCTCGTACAGCGCAGGGTCAGTACATCGCCGGCCCGCTTGTTTCAGCTGGTTGGCCCCTGCTGCCGGGGGACCTGGTGTTCTTCGGTGGCGGACCAGCCGAGGTCACCCACGTCGGCATCTTCCTTGGTATCCAGAATGGCCAGGAGATGATGGTGGACGCGCCTCACGTGGGGGCTTATGTCCGCGTCGAACCGTTTCCCGCGACGGTGGGTGCCCGATGGGGATCAGAGTTCTACCTCGGAGCGAGTACGCCGGCCGCCGGCTGACACGGGCGCGGACGGCGGACGGCGGACGAGGGGGAGCCTGGAGCGCCGGTTGCCGGCCTGCACCGCCCGAGCTGCGTGCACGCCGTTCAGCGAGGTGGGCCGAGTCGGTGGTCGAGGTGGCGCGCGAGGACGCGTCGGGCGTCGTCTGCTGATCGTCGGCCGCCGAGGATGGCGTCGCCGAGCCCGACCCCCAAGGCGAGGATGGCCAGCGCCTCGTCGGCGAGGTCCTGTTCCGGGGGGAGGCGCCCGTCGGCCTGGCAGGCGCGCAGTTGCTTGATCAGCCATGCCTCAAGGGCGTCGGGGTCGCTGCCGTAGGGCTGGGCCGCCAGCGAGGGGTCGGTCAGCGCGAGCGCGAAATACTGGTTGTAGAGGACGTGCAGCGACCGGCTTTCGGCGTCCAGGGGCAGCGTCGCGAGCAGGACGAACTCGATCCGCTCCCGGCCCGCGGCAGGCAGCCCGGCGGCGGCGAGGCGCGGCAGCACCCGCTCGGCGAACTGCTCACCCACCCGGCGCAGCCCGAACAGCAGCAGCTGCTCCTTGGTCTGGAAGTAGTACTGGACCAGCCGCACCGACACCCCGGCCTCGGCCGCCACCTCCCGGAACCCGGCCGTGTGCAGCCCACGTGTGGCCGCGACCCGCAGCAGCGCGTCGGCGATGTGGCGGCGGCGCTGCTCGTGGTCAACCCGTTTCGGCATCGCATCCTTTCGTGGTACAACCGTATCATGACAGCTCAGGAGGACCCGGCGGTCGGCCGGTTCCGCAGCGACAAGCAGCGTGCCAGGTTCCTGGCCGCCTACGACGCGGCGTTCGCCGCACTGTGGCCGACGCCGTGGACGGAAGCCGACGTCGAGACCGACTTCGGGACGACCCACGTGCACCGTTACGGCTCCGGCACCGGCGTGCCGGTCGTGCTGCTGCACGGCGCCAACTCCAACGCGGTCCAGTGGTACCCGTTCCTGGCCGCCCTCGGCGCCCGCTGCCCGATCATCGCGCTGGACACCCTCGGTGATCCCGGCCGCAGCGTCGCCCGCCGGCCCATCCACGACCCGCCGGACAGCGCGGCCTGGCTCGATCAGACCCTCGCTGGCCTCGATGTCGACCGGGCGCATCTGATCGGGCACTCCTACGGCGGATGGCTGGCTCTCAACCAGGCCCGCCACGCCCCGGATCGGCTCGTGAGCGTGACCGCGCTCGACCCAGGCGGGCTGGAGAAGGTCAGCGCCCGGTTCATCTGGCTGATGTACCTGAACGGGATGGCCGGCCTCACCCCGGCGCCGCTACGCCGCCGGCTCGCGGTCTGGCTGGACAACCCGGTCCTGCTCGTCCCGGAACTCAGGAAGGTCCTGCTGACCGGCGCGCGGACCTTCCGCACCCGCCGGCCCGCGCCCGCACCGCTGTCCGACGAGGACCTGCGCGCCATCCAGACCCCGGCCCTCGTCTTGATCGGGCAACGCAGCCCCCTGCTCCACCCCGCCCGCGTCCAGGCCCGCGTGGCGCTCATGACGCACGGCCACGCCGAGATCCTGCCCGGAGTCGGCCACGGACCGGGCTTCGAGCACGGCAGCGACGTCAACAATCGACTCCTCGCCTTCCTCGATTCCACCCAGGACCGCTCCCCACAGCGCTAAGCCTGGATGCACGGTACGGGTCGGAGCAAACGGCGAAGCCGTTCGGCGCGGATTACGCACCGCCGATCTACCTCAAGGAAACGAGTACCGGATCGCCCTCCAGGTGCTGGTCGAGAGTCGACTGGTCAGCGTCGACCAGGACAGTATTGAGATCATTCACGAAGCGCTTCTCCGCGAGTGGCCGAGGCTTCAGACCTGGATCGCGGATAACCAGGCTCGACTACGCGCGCGCGATCAGCTCCTTGCGGACGCCGGCGCCTGGGAAGCGGCGAATCGTGACGATTCCCGGCTGTATCGCGGCAAATTTCTTGACGAAGCACTGGAAAGCCTCGGCATGATGGCGGATCTCGGGGGGTCAGCGGACGAATTCCTTCGCGGGTCCATCGCCTCGTGGTCTGAAGGAGGGTCGGTGGCGGCCGGCGCCCATGCGCCGGGTGTTGATCCCGAAGCCCGGGTCTTCTTCCGGGCAGAGGCCGTTGTCGATTCCCACAGTCCGTGACCGGGTCGTGCAGACGGCGGTGAAGATGGTTCTCGAGCCGGTGTTCGAGGCGGACTTCCTGCCGTGCTCGTCCGGGTTTCGGCCCGGGCGCGACCGACCCGGGCAGCGCCACCACCACGGCCTGCAGGCCCGCGGTCACACCGAGACCAGCCAGGCTGATCAGCAGGGTGCGCCGGCCGGCGGCGTCCGCCTCCAGCGCATCGTCGATCTGGTCGGCGCTGTCATGGCTGTGTCCACCGACCAGTCCGAGATGCCGTCGCGAAGCCGTGCCCACCGCCCGCTCGCGCCACGCTCGTGTCCGTCCCGGTGCTCGTGTCCGTCCCGGCGCTCGTGTCCACTCCGGCGCTCGTGATCGTGGCGGTGTCAGCCGTGGTCGTTGCGGTGTCCGCCATGGTCATGGCCCAGACCGGATTCCATGCCCTTACCGTAACCACAAGCGATCAACGCCGCACTGTCGCACCTGCCGCCTCATCGCACCGGCCGCCGTGTCGGGTCTTAACGACGTTGCTTTCCGAGGCGCTGAGGGCTATACAGGGATTAGCACTCGGTAAGGTCGAGTGCCAACCTCTGGCGCGACGGGTGCCTGGGCCAGGACGTGGCCCATCGTTTTCGTTGCTTGGCCCCGCTGGCGGCCGGCACTCCTCCCCGCAGGCATGAGCCTCAGGAGGGTTTATCCCCATGCCAAAGATGATCGCCTTCGACGAGGAGGCTCGGCGCGGCCTGGAGCGCGGCATGAACCAGCTGGCCGATGCGGTCAAGGTCACGCTCGGCCCCAAGGGTCGCAACGTCGTTCTGGAGAAGAAGTGGGGCGTCCCCA
>NZ_JCBATA010000071.1:0-41843 GCF_059816245.1 Frankia sp. RB5 | reverse complement strand
TCCACCCCACCCTCCACCGCGACCGACCCACCCTCACCCACTTCCACACCACCCTCGCCACCCTCCACACCCACGGACCCACCCCCACCTGGCCCACCAGCACCAGCACAGACACAGACACAGACACCAGCACAGACACCGGCGGCACCGGCACCCCGACCCACACCACCCTGCCCACCTACCCCTTCCAACACCACACCTACTGGCTCACCGAGACGGCTCGGCCGGCCGCGAACCAGAGCGTCGGTGGCACGGACTCCGGTGAACGCGCGTTCTGGGAGGCCGTCGAGCGACAGGACCTGGACACCGTGGCCGAGGCCCTCGGCACCGACCGTTCCGGGGCGCTTGGCGAGGTGCTGCCGGTGCTGTCGGCGTGGCGGCGTGGCCGCCAGGATCGCCAGATCGTCGACTCGTGGCGCGTCCGCACGCGGTGGACACATGTGAGCCGACCGGCCGCGGCTCTGACGGGAACGTGGTTCGTGGTGACACCCACGCAGGCCGTCGAGGAGGGACCGGTCGAGAAGGTCATCGCCGCGCTGCGCGCCGGCGGGGCGCGGCTGGTCCTCATCCCGGGGCCGGCGATCGCGTCCGAGCGTGGCGGCCTCGTCGCCCGGCTGCGCGAAGCCGCCGAGGCTGACGCGGGGGCCGGCCGTGGCGCCGCGGTCGGTGTGCTGTCGCTGCTCGCCCTGGATGAGACACCGCACGCCGAGCACCCGGCCATCACGAACGGGCTGGCGGCGACGCTGCTGCTCGTCCAGGCGCTGGACGAGGCGGACGTCACCGGGCGGCTGTGGATCGTCACGCAGGCCGCGGTCAACGCCGCGCAGGGCGACCGCGTCGACCATCCGCTGCAGGCTCTGGTCGCGGGTCTGGGCCGCGTCCTCGCCGTGGAGCAGCCGACCCGTTGGGGTGGGCTCGTCGATCTGCCCTCCTCACTCGACGAGGAGGTGACGACCCGGCTGGTGGCCGTCCTGGCCAGCGGTGACACCGACGTCGATACCGACGTCGATGACCAGCTGGCGGTCCGGCCGACGGGGACGCTCGCGCGCCGGCTGGTGCGCGCGCCGCTGGTCGACGACGTCGCCGGGGCACCGTGGAGGCCGCGCGGTCCGGTCCTCGTCACGGGCAGCGCCACGGCTGCCGGGGCGCAGGTGGCGGACTGGCTGGAACGCGACGGCGCCGAGCGGCTCCTGGTCGCGGACAACGCGTCGCTGGCCACCGATCCCGCCGGCGCGACCCCGGTGCCGGCCGGCGAACCGCCGACCGCCGTCGTCCACGTCCCCGTCATCGGCGCCGGTGACAACGGCGGCGACGGCGACGGCGACGGCGACGGCGACGGCGACGGCGACGGCGACGGCGACGGCACCAGTGACGACGGTATCGGTGACGACGGCGGCGACGCTCCGACCGCCCTGATCGCGGACCTGGAGATCGCCGCCCTCGCGGCGGCGGTCGGCCCGGCCGTCGTCGGTGCCTCCCGCCTGCACGAGCAGGTGGCCGACCGGCCGGTGGACGCCTTCGTCCTGTTCTCCTCGGCGAGTGGCGTGTGGGGAGACGCGGGACGCGGCGCCGACGCTGTGGTGGGCGCCTACCTGGAGGCACTGGCCGAGTACCGTCGGGGCCGCGATCTGCCCGCGACCCATCTCGCCTGGGGCCACTGGCCCGACCTGGCGCCCGCCGGGAGCGGCGGGAACGGCGGGCGGGACGTCGTCCCGCAGCCGGGACGCGGCGAGGCCCGCATGGGGGACGCGGTCCGTCCGCTCGTGCCGGCGCTCGCGCTCGGCGCGCTGCGGGAGGCGATCGAGCGCGGGGAGTCCGGCCTGCTGCTGGCGGACGTCGACTGGTCCCGGCTGGCGTCCGTGCGGGGGGCGGCCCCGGCCGGCCTGCTGGCGGCGCTGGCAGGGCCGCGACCCGTCGCCGAGGCCGAGGCCGGGCGGGGCGACAGCGCGAACCGTGCCGCCCAGGAGCTGGTCGAACGGCTGGCCACCCTGGACGAGACCGGCCAGGACCAGGTGCTCGTCGAACGGGTCCGCATCGAGGTGGCGGCCGTCCTCGGCGCCGACAGCCCGGACGACGTCGACCCGCGCCGCGCGCTGAAGGATCTCGGGTTCGACTCGCTGGCGGCCGTGTCGCTGCGCAACCGGCTCAGCTCCGCGACCGGGCTGAGCCTTCCCACCACGGTGGCCTTCGACCATCCGACCACCGAGGCGGTCGCGGCGTTCCTGCGCACCCGGCTGGCCCCGCGGGCACCCGCGGAGGGCGTCGAGGCGCAGCTGGACCGGCTCGCCGCCACCGTGGCCACCCAGACCGACGAGGCGCAACGCCGCCGGACGGCGAACCGGCTCCAGGACCTGCTGCGGCAGCTGACCGTGGCGGCATCCGCCGGGGGCGACGACATCGCGGCGGCGATCCACGACGGCTCCGACGACGACCTGTTCGACCTGCTCGACAGGACTTTCGAGCAGTCCTAGACCGACCGTCCCCAGCCCCGACCGTCCCAGGCCCCGACCGCCCCCAGGCCCCGACCGTCCCAGCCCCGACCGTCCCGCCGGAGCACCGGCGGCCGCGATCCCACCGAGCAACGAGGTACCGCCATGTCTGATGACCAGAGGCTTCGTAACTACCTCAGGCGCGCGACAGTCGAACTGCACGAGACCCGCCAGCGGCTCCGCGAGGAGCAGGAACGCCGCCACGAGCCGATCGCGATCGTCGCGATGGCCTCCCGGCACCCCGGGGGTGCCCGCTCGCCGGAGGATCTCTGGCAGCTGGTCATCAACGAGACCGACGCGATCTCGGAGTTCCCCACCGACCGGAACTGGGATCTGGGGTCGCTGTACGACCCGGATCCGGACCAGCCGGGCACGTCGTACGTGCGCACGGGTGGCTTCCTGTACGACGCCGGGGACTTCGACCCCGAGTTCTTCGGGATCAGCCCGCGTGAGGCCGTCGCGATCGACCCGCAGCAGCGGCTGCTGCTGGAGACGACCTGGGAGGCCCTCGAGCGCGCCGGGATCGATCCGGAGGGCCTGCGCGGCAGCCGGACCGGGGTCTTCTTCGGCACCAGCACGCAGGACTACGGGACGAACCTGGCCTCGCTGCCGCTGGACATCGAGACGTACCGGATGACCGGCGTCGCGGCGAGCGTGCTGTCCGGGCGGGTCGCGTACACGTTCGGGCTGGAGGGCCCGGCGGTCACGGTCGACACCGCCTGCTCGTCGTCGCTGGTCGCGCTGCATCTGGCCGTGCAGTCGCTGCGGCAGGAGGAGTCGTCGCTGGCGCTGGTGGGGGGTGTGTCGGTGCTGACGACCCCGGCGGGCTGGGTGTACTTCAGCCGGCAGCGCGGGCTCGCGCCCGACGGGCGGTGCAAGCCGTTCGCCGCCGCCGCGGACGGGACCGCCTGGGGGGAGGGCGTCGGCGTCCTGGTGGTGGAACGGCTCTCCGACGCCAGACGGCTGGGCCATCCGGTCCTGGCCCTGGTCCGCGGCACGGCGGTCAACCAGGACGGGGCCAGCAACGGCCTGTCCGCGCCGAACGGGCCGTCCCAGCAGCGGGTGATCCGGGCGGCGCTGGCGAACGCCGGCGTGCGGCCGAACCAGGTCGACGCCGTGGAGGCCCACGGCACCGGCACCACCCTGGGCGACCCGATCGAGGCGCAGGCCCTGCTCGCGACCTACGGCCAGCAGCGGCCGGCCGGCCGTCCGCTGTGGCTCGGCTCGATCAAGTCGAACGTCGGGCACACCGGGGCCGCGGCCGGCATCACCGGTGTGATCAAGATGGTGCTGGCGATGCAGCACGGCGTGCTGCCGAGGACCCTTCACGTCGACGCGCCGTCGCCGCACGTGGACTGGTCCGCCGGCGCGGTGTCGCTGCTGACCGCTGCGGCGCCGTGGCCGGACACCGGCGAGGCGCGCCGCTGCGGTGTGTCGGCGTTCGGTGTGAGCGGGACGAACTCGCACGTCATCCTGGAGCAGGCCCCGCGGCCCGAGTCCGCCGACGCCGTCCTCGACGCCGAAGCCGACGGCGTCGTCGCGACGGGCGGCACCGGCGTCGAGGGCGCCGGGACCGCCGAGGCGGACGCGGACCCCGGGGTGCGGCCCTATCTGGTGTCCGCGCGGGGCGAGGGCGCGCTGCGGGCACAGGCGGCACAGCTGCGCGGATTCGTCGCGACGCGCACCGACCTGGCACCGGAGGAGATCGCGACCGCGCTGGCGTCGTCGCGGGGCCGTCTGGACCACCGGGCGGTGATCCTCGCCGCCGACCGGGCCGGGCTGCTGTCCCGGCTGGGCGAGCTCGCCCGGGGCGAGCACACGGACGGGGTGGTCACGGGGGTCCGCGGCGACTGGCGCCGAGGGCCGGTGTTCGTCTTCCCCGGCCAGGGCTCGCAGTGGGCGGGGATGGTGGCGGAGCTGCCGGCGTCGTCGCCGGCGTTCCGGCACCAGTGGCGGCAGTGCGCGCAGGCGCTGGCCCCGCACGTCGACTGGTCACTCGACGCGGCGGCCGCCGACGCGGCACTGCTGCGCCGGGTGGATGTCGTGCAGCCGGTCCTGTGGGCCGTCCAGGTGTCCCTGGCCGCGTTGTGGCGCTCGTTCGGGGTGGAACCGGCGGCGGTGATCGGCCACTCGCAGGGCGAGCTCGCGGCGGCCGTCGTGGCGGGTGGACTGTCCGTGGCGGACGGCGCGCGTGCCGTCGCGTTGCGCAGCCGGCTGCTGGCGGACATCGCCGGTCAGGGCGGGATGGTGTCGGTCGCCCGGTCCGAGGTCGAGGTCCGGGCGCTGCTCACCCGTTGGGAGGGGTCGCTGGACGTCGCCGCCGTCAACGGGCCCTCGTCGGTCACCGTCGCGGGAGACGCCGACGCCTGCGACGACCTGGTAGTGCTCTGCGAGAGCCGGCAGATCCGGGCCCGTCGGGTGCAGGTCGACTACGCCTCCCACACCCCCCAGGTCGAGGCGATCCGGGAACGGCTGGTCGAGGCGCTCGCGCCGCTGGCACCGGTCTCGTCGAGCGTGCCCTTCTACTCGACGGTCACCGCCGGCCTGCTGGACACCGCCGGGCTGGACGCCCACTACTGGTACCGCAACCTGCGCGAGCCGGTCGCGCTGGACCGGACGACACGGGCTCTGGCCGCCGCCGGCTTCCGGGTCTTCGTCGAGCCCAGCGCGCATCCGGTGCTGACGACCAGCGTCGAGGAGGCGGTCGAGGAGACCGTGGGCGCCGCCGCGGGTCTGGTGGTCGGGTCGCTGCGCCGCGGCGACGGCGGCCTGGACCGGTTCCTGGCCTCCGTGGCGGAGCTGTTCGTCCGCGGCGTCCCCGTCGACTGGCTGCCCGTGCTCCCCCCCGGCGGCCCCCGGCGGCTCGACCTGCCCACCTACGCCTTCCAGCGGCGCCGGTTCTGGCTGGACGGCCCGGCCGAGAGTGCCACGTCGAGCGCACGGTCCTTCGCCGCCGCCCCGGCACGGGGGCCGGCTGGGGACCCGGCGGAGGCGGAGTTCTGGGCCGCGGTGGAACGCGAGGACGGCGCGACCACGGCCACGATCCTGGGCACCGAGCCGGCGGCGCTGCCCGACCACGTCCTGACGGCGTTGCGTGGCTGGCGCCGGGAGCGACGCCGCCGCGGCCGCATCGACTCCTGGCGCTACCAGCAGCGCTGGCAGGCCCTGAGCGAGGCGGGCCCGGCGGTGCTCGCCGGGACGTGGCTCGTCGCGCATGATGGGAGCGACACGACCGCGCCCCTGGCCGCCGAGGTCGCCGACATCCTGGCGGTGCACGGCGCGCGGGTCACGCAGGTGACGGCGACGGCGGGCGGCGACCGCGCCGCGCTCGCCGAACGGCTCCGCGAGGCCGGTGCCGAGGGTGCCGCCGGGATCGTCTCCCTGCTGGCCGTGAACGAGTCCGACGATCCGGGCGAGCCCGGGATTCCGATCGGATTGACGGCGACCCTGCTGCTGGTCCAGGCCCTCGTCGACGCCGCCAGCGCCGCGACGTTGTGGCTGGTGACCCAGGGTGCCGTCGCGGTGGGGCCGTCGGATCCGCTCACCCACCCACTGCGGTCCCTGGTGTGGGGCCTCGCCCGTGGGATCACGGCGGAGCATCCCGGCCTGTGGGGCGGCCTGGTGGATCTGCCGGCGGTCCTGGACGGGCGGACCGGATCCCGTCTCGCCGGCGTGTTCGCCGCGCGGGCCCGGCTGGACGCGGCCGCGCGGACCGGCGACGCGCTGGGGCGCCCTGGCGACGCGGCGGGGCAGGCGGCCGGCGACGCGGCCGAGGACGAGGTGGCCCTGCGCGGCACCGGCGCGTTCGCGCGCCGGCTGGTTTCGGCTCCGCTGACGGCCACGGCACCCGAATCGCCGTGGCGGCCGGATGGCGCCGTGCTGGTCACCGACGGCACGTCGCCGCTGGGCAGCGGCACCGCGCTGTGGCTCGCCCGCGAGGGCGCCCGCCACCTCGTTCTCACGGTGCCGGACGGCGCCGACCCGGCGGCGGCCGACGGCCTGCGCGACCAGCTCACCGAGCTGGGGGTGACGTCCACCGTGGTGGCCGTGGACCTCGCGGACCCGGAGGCGGTCGCCGCTGTGCTCGCCACGCCGACCGGCCACCGGCTGACCGCCGTCTTCCACACCGCCCAGCTGCTCGACGAGGGCCCTCTGGACGCGTTCGGCCCGCAGCGCCTCGCGCACGTCGTGCGCACGAAGGCGGTGGCCGCCCGCAACCTGGACGAGCTGACGCGTCCGCTGGACCTGTCGGCGTTCGTGTTGTTCTCCTCGGCGGCGGCCACCCTGGGTGGTCTCGGCCTCGGCGCGTTCGGCGCGGCCAACGCCTACCTCGACGCCCTCGCCGAACACCGGCGCGGCGCCGGGCTGCCCGCGACCGCCATCGCGTGGGCGGCCTGGTCCGAGCGGGCGGCGAGCACCCACCCCATCGACGGCGCCGACGGGGCCGACGCAACCAACACGACCGACGCGACCCGCGTGGCCTCCCCGACCGACGCGGGTGACGCGGGTGACGCGAGTGACGAGGAGGGTCGGCTCGCGCGGCTGCGCCGCCGCGGTTTCGCCGCGATCGCGCCGGCGCTGGCCCTGCACGCGCTGGGCGAGGTGCTCGACCACCGGGAGAGCGCGATCCTGATCGCCGAGGTCGACTGGGAGCGACTCGCGGGCGGCCGGGTGGCCTTGGGCGGCCCGCGGTCGCTGCTGCGCGGGATCGCGGAGGTCGAGCGGCTGCGACGGGAGTGGGAGCCGGGCGCCGACACCGCCGCGGCGTCCGTGCGGGTCTCCGCCCGCCAGCTCGCCGGCCTGGCCGCCGCCGAGCAGGATCGGCTCCTGCTGGAGCTGGTCCGTACGGAGATCGCGACCGTCCTCGGCCATGCCGCTCCCCACCAGGTGCAGGCGCAACGCGGGCTGCTCGAGCTCGGCTTCGACTCGCTCACCACGGTGGAGCTGCGCAATCGGCTGGGCGCCGCGACCGGACTGCGCCTGCCCGCCCGGCTGATGGTGGACGTGCCCACGCCGCAGGCGCTGGCCCGACACCTGCGCCAGCAGCTGGTCGGCGGCCAGAGTGATGGCCTGGACACGCGCCTGGCCGACGACGCGGGCCTCACCGCAAACGCGGGCCTGGCCGGCGGCAGGGACCCGGCCGGCGAGGCGGCGGACGAGGACCTCGGCGAGGCGGCGGCCATCCCGCGTCAGGAGGCCGGTCCGGCCAGCTCGGCGGCACGGGTGAGCGCGGCGGCCGGCACCTCGTCCCAGGACATGATCAGCACCCTGTTCCGGCGCGCGCAGGAGCTGGGCCGGGCGACCGAGTTCACCGAGCTGATCATGAAGGCGGCACAGTTCCGGCCCACGTTCGACCGGCCCGAGCCGGCCGAGGCTCCCGGCGTCATCCGCCTGGCCGAGGGCCGGGAGCAGCCCGCGCTGATCTGCGTCCCCACGGTGCTGGCGACCACGGGTCCCTATCAGTTCGCCCGTTTCGCCGCCCACTTCGTGGGTTCCGCCGACGTCTGGACCCTGTCGCTGCCCGGGTACCGCGACGGTCAGCGGTTGCCGTCGTCCCTGGCGGCGGTCGTGGAGGCCAGCGTCGACGCGCTGCTCGCGACCGTGGACGGCTCGGCGTTCGTCCTGGTCGGCTACTCCTCGGGCGCGCTGCTGGCGCACTCGATCGCGCGGCGGCTCGAGGAGATGGCGCGGGGGCCCGCCGCGGTCGTGCTGCTCGACCCCTACCGGACCGGCGGTGGCGCGCTGGAGCGGATCGGGCCGGCGGTGCTGGACGGCATGGCGGCCCAGCTGGGCGAGCTGACCCCGGCCGACGAGTTCCGGATCACGGCCATGGGCGGCTATCTGCGCCTGCTGGCCGACTGGCAGGTCAGCGGGCTGCGGGCGCCGACCCTGCTCGTCCGGGCGACCCAGCCGCTGCCCGCCTGGGCGCCGGACACGGCGTGGCGGGCGCACTGGGACGGCGCCGACGCCGTCACCGACGTCCCGGGCGACCACTTCTCGGTCCTGGACGCGCACGCCGGCGCCGCCGCCCGCGCCGTCCAGCACTGGCTCGGCCAGATTCTCGTCACCAGGAGCTAAGGAGCTTCCAGCATGAGCGACAAGACGCCGGTACTGATCGTGGGCGCCGGTCCGTGCGGGCTGGCGCTCGCCGCGACCCTGACCAGACTCGGGGTCACGGTGCGCGTCCTCGACGCCGCCGACGGCCCGGGCGGCGGATCGCGCGCGATCCTGCTGTGGCCGCCGGCCCTCGACGTCCTCGCCGACATCGGAGTGCTCGAGGAGGCACTCTCGATCGGTTTCCAGCCGCGGGCGATGAACTACCACCTCAGCGGCAGGCGGACCGTCCGGGTCGAGCTGGACCCGCGCAACCGGCCGCTGATCCTGCCCCAGGAGCACACCACCCGCCTCGTGACCGCGGCGCTCACCCGGCTCGGTGTCACCATCGAACGGTCCACCCGGGCCACCGACATCACGGTCACCGACGCCGGCGCCACCGTGCGCGCGCTCGGCCCGAACGGGGTCGAGGTCATCGAGGCGGACTGGCTCGTCGGCGCCGACGGGGTGGGCAGCGCCGTCCGCCAGCAGCTCGGCATCGACTTCCCGGGCGAGCAGGTCGCCGTCACCGTGCTGCTCGCCGAGGGGACGGTCGACGGCGACTTCACCCGCGACGAGCTGCACTACCACTTCGGTCACGCCGGTCCGCTGCTGTGCGCGCCGCTGCCCGGCGAGGCCGTCCGGCTGGCCACCCCGGTGGCACCCGGCACGGACCTCACGGCCGAGACGGTCCAGAGGCTGGTGGACCTGCGCGGGCCGGGCGGTCTGGCCGTGCGGGAGCTGGGCACGCTCACCACGTTCACCAGCCAGGAGCGGATCGCCGCGACGCTGCGCCAGGGCCGGGCCTTCCTGGTCGGCGACGCGGCGCACACCCACTCGCCGATCGGCGGCCAGGGCCTCAACCTCGGGCTGTCCGACGTGCGCAACCTGGCCTGGAAGCTGGCGGGGGTCGTGCGCGGCCAGCTCGACGAGTCGGTGCTGAGGACCTACGACCCGGAGCGACGGCAGGCCGCGCAGGAGACGGTCAGGGTCGCGGCCCTGCTGATCCGGCTCGCCGTGCTGACCGGGGCGAAGGCGCGGCTGCGCAACGTCGGCTGGGGCACCCTGCAGCGGACCGGCGCGCTGCGCCGCCTGTACGCGCCGCTGCTCGCCGGCTGGCGGGCGCGGTACCCGCAGCTGCTCGCCGAGCCCGCCGGGCCGGCCCGCCGGTGGCAGCGCCTGCCCCGGCCCGGGCGGTCGGCCCTTCCGGCAGCCGGTTCCCGCACACCGTCCTGGGTTCCGCCGGCGGGCGCCGACATCGCCCCCGGCTCGCTGCGGCTGCTGACGGTCGGCTCCGTGCCGGACGGGCTGGTCGGCGCCACGCGGGCGCTGGCGGACCGCTGGGCGCCGCTGGTCGCCCACGATCAGGTCGACCGCGGCGGCCGGGGTTTCCTCCTGCTGCGCCCGGACGGTTACGTCGCGGCCTCCGGGTCCCGCCGTGAGGATCTGGACGCGGTCGACCGGCTGCTCACCAGGCTGTCCGCGGGCACGAGCCCCGTTCCCGGGACGTCCGCGCACGCCGAGCCGGCGCCGACGGCGGCGGCCTCGAAGTCCGGCTGAGGCCGAGAACGGAGGCGGCTCCCCGGCCCTGGCGCCGGGGGTGACCGCCCCCCGGTCAGACGGAACGGCCGCCCGATACCTCGCCAGGCCGGAGCGGGCGGCCAATCCGGTTTCCGGTCAGGCCGGGGTGGGCGGACGTCCGGTTTCCGGTCAGGCCGGGGTGGCGGTCCAGTCCCTGGTCAGGCCGGGCAACGGGCGCCTGCCGGCTCCCGGCCTGACCACGGGACGGACCACGCCGCCGGTGCGCTGTTCCGCCGCGGCCGGCGCCGGCGCCCCCACGTCGGCTCCCAGCAGGTTCGTGAGATCCGTACGTCTGCTGACCTGCAGCTTCCGGTAGACACGGGTGAGGTGCTGCTCGACGGTGCTGACGGTGACGTGCAGGCGGCCGGCGATCTCGCGATTGGTGTATCCCAGTCCCGCCAGCGAGGCGACCCGGTGCTCGGCGTCGCTGAGCACCGGGTTCGCGCCGGTGCCGGTGCCGAAGACGGCGGCCCCGCCGAGCAGCGTCGGCACGGCGGCGGCCCGGGACGCCGTCGGCACGGCCTCCGCGGAGCGGTCGTCGGAGTGCAGTCTGCGCACCAACGGCTCCAGCTCCAGCTGCCGGGCCAGGTTGCCGGCGACCCGCGCGACGACCCTGGCCCGGCTGCCGTCGCCGACGGCGCGCAGCACCTCGCTGAGGTCGGTGTAGGCGTAGGCGAGGTCCAGCGAGGTGCCGTGTCCCTCCGCGAGGTCGACCGCCTCCCGCAGCAGCCGCAGGCGCCGCTCGACATCGCTTCCCGCGGCGAGCACGCGCAGCGCCGGGACCCGCAGCCGCGGATGCCCGCTGCCGAGGCGTCGCAGTTCCTCCTCGGCCAGCTCCCGGCTCTGCCGGCCCCGGCCCAGCTCGAGGAAGGCCCAGGCCAGGTCGGTGCGCCAGGTGTCGAAGCCCGGCCGGTCCTGGCACCAGGTCACCACCCGGTCGCGGCAGGTGAGGAAGTCACTGGCCGCCGCCTGGGCCCGGCCCTTCGCGAGGTAGTAGTCCCCGCGCGCGTGCAGGTGGTCCAGGCCGCACACCGTGTCGGCGACGGTCGGGGGCATCGGGATGCACAGGTGGGCCTCCGCCGCGGCGAACCTGCCCGCCGCGCTCGCGCCGCGCACCGCCGTCGCCAGGATCGAGCCGAGCAGCACCCCCCAGTCCGCCGCCGCGAGGGACGTCAGCGCCTGGATGGCGCCCCGCTCGGCGACCGCCAGCTCGCCGTGGGCCAGTCGCCGTTCTCCCTCGACGGCGCTGGTCAGAGCGGCGAAGGTGCCCGACGCCGTGGCTGGCAGCGGATCCTGCCAGGAGCCGAGCGCCCCCATCCGGTCCGCGAAGACCATCGCGGCGAGGGCCACGCCGAGGGTGCCGACCGCCGCTCCCCCCGGATCCCCGGCGGCCAGGGCACGCTCGACCGCGGCGACGGCGTCACCATGGGCGCTCGAGGCCGTCATGGCGGCGAGGGTTTCGGCGCCCCCGCACGGCAGGTGTTCCCCCCAGTTCTCGAGGCCGTACTTCGCGGTGAGTCGACGCAGCAGGCCCATGACCGCCTCGGCCCGACCCGGATACAGGTGGGCCTGTGCCAGCAGCGTGACCGCCGCTCCGCGGGCGACCTCCTGATCGAGCAGGTCGACGCCGCAGACGACGTCCAGGACGGCGCTCGCGCCGGCCCCGTCGCCGTGCCAGAGCAACTGGTTGGCGACGACGAGGGCGTGGCGCCCCGCGAGGTGGCCCGCCCGCACGGCGTCGGCGAGCGCGGGCAGATGGGGGGCCGCGTCGGCGGGCCTGCTCCGCCAGAGCGCGCGGACCAGCAGGACGGTGGCCTCGGCCCGGTGGGTGTCGTCGCGCGCCCGCGCTTGGGCGGCCCGCAGGCAGACCACCGCACCATCGTGATCACCGGCGGCCAGTGCCTGGTCGGCCGCCTCCATCAGGGTCGGATGGACCCAGGGGTCGTCCATCGGACCGGCCGTCACCAGGTACCGGGCCACCTGCGCGGCCGCCGCCCCGTCGCAGTGGGCCAGCCGGGCGGCCTGGGCGTGCAGGGACTCCCGGTCCTCCGCGGACACACTGGCCAGGACCACGGCGGGCGTGCGCGGGTCCCGGAAGCCGTCGGCACCCAGCAGACCGTTGGTCCGCAGCAGGTGGATGACCCGCTGCGCGAGCTCCAGGTCGATCTCGAGCAGGCGGGCGAGCAGCTCCGGGCTGGTCGAGGCGCCCATCACCGCGATGGCCCGCGCGCCCTGGGCCACGAGCGGATCGCTGCGGTACAGCAGCCGCAGGATCGCCTCCCCGAACGCGTCCTCCAGCCCGAGCCGGATCGGGGCGGCCGACGTCGCCGAGCTCTGCCCCTCCAGCAGCGCCCGCAGCAACAGCGGGCTGCCCCCGGTGAGCGCGAAGGCCTCCTGCGCGTCGAGCTCCGGCGGTGCGCTCGCGCACTGGTCGACGATCCGCGCGACGCCATGTGGCGTCAGGGGGCCGATCTGCAGCGCACGGACATGCGGGCCGGCGAGTTCGGCGTAGTAGGCCGGGCAGGCCGGCAGAATATGGGGACTCTCCACCAGCACCACGAGCATGGGCACCGAGGCAAGCCGCCGTCCCAGGTATGACAGGCACTGCAGGGACGCCGCGTCGGAGAGGTGTGCGTCATCGACGATGGCCACGACCGGGCCCCGCTCGGCGCGGGTCAACAGCTGGACGCACAGTCCACGCAGGACCCGGGCCGCACCGACGTCGACCTCGTTGGTTCCCAGTCCGGACCAGGGCGCCCGGGCGCCCTGGTCGAGAAGCGCCTCGAGGGCCGCGAGCTCGGACACCGTCAGATCGGCGCAGTCCAGCAGCTGCGCGACGACCCCGAGCGGCAGCATCAGCTCGGCCCGCGAACCGATCGCGCGCAGCACCGTCATCCCGGCATCGCGGGCAGCCGTCTCCAGGCAGCGGACCAGCGTGGTCTTTCCGCTTGCCACCGGGCCGGTCAGGTGCACTATCCGGCCCGAGCCCTGCAGCGTCGCATCGAGAATCGCTTCCAGCGATCCGAGCTGATCGTGCCTCTCGACCAGATCGGACTCGACGAACCTACCCAAGGCCCAGCACCCCCTCGTCCGCACCTGAACCCACAATCAGCAGGAGTATCACCCGAGACCTCGACACCATGAACATCCGCGCGAATCCTGTAATCCAGATCACAGTGTAACAGAATTGCCTTCGAGGAAAAAGCTCCTTGATTCCCCGCCCGCCCTGCGGTACCGATCGCACCCGACTCCCGCGAATGCCTGCCGACCTGCGACGACGCTGCTACCGGTCCAGGGTCTCGATTGTTGCACGCCCATGACAATTCGTTCCCGACGCAACTATGCGCACGCGATCGGCCGCCGCGGTCCGGGCCACGTCGACGGCCCTGACCTGACGCGTCGGGCCGGGATGGCCGGTAGGCGCGCGACACCCGGCCAGCGCCGCACCGACACCCCGCGGAACACACCCCAACGGCGGCACCGAGGTGCGGTCGTGCCCCAGGCACGCGACCGAGGTGGGGAAAACATGAATGCGACAAGGGGTGGTTAGGGGTGGCGCGGGCGGCCCGGCGCTTCGTAGCATCTCCACCCTGCATGCCCGTGCGACGAAGCACGCCGGAACCCGGTGGGTCGGCGCCGGGAAGCTTCAATACGGACAGGAGCGCACGTGCCCGTCGAGTTTCTTGGCATCGCCATGACTAACGACGCATCGGAAACAAACCCGCGGTCCGGCCCCAGTTTCGACCGGGAATACACCCTGCGACTCGCCCGAGCGCACGAGGAGACCGGCTGGGACCGGGTGCTGACCGCGTACAGCTCGGCCGGCCCCGACCCGGGATTCGCCGCCGCCTACATAGCCGACCACACGGAACGGCTCCAGGTACTGGTGGCGCACCGGCCGAACGTCTCCCATCCGACCTTCGCCGCGCGCGCCTTCGCCACGCTGGACAATCTCAGCGGCGGGCGCCTGGCGGTGCATTTCATCACCGGCGGGAACAGCCATGAGCAGGCCCGGGAGGGCGACCTGCTGGCAAAGGACGACCGCTACGATCGAACCCGCGAGTACATGCGGATCGTGAAGCGCGCGTGGGAGTCCCACGAGCCCTTCGACCACGACGGCACCTATTACCAGTTCGCGGATTTCGCCAGCGAGATCCTGCCGGTGCAGAAGCCACGGCCGTCGGTGTCCTTCGGGGGTTCCTCGCCCGCGGCCTACGCCGCCGGGGCCGCCGAGGCCGACATCTACTGTCTGTGGGGCGAGCCGCTGGCCCGGACGGCCGAGCAGATCGCGTCGGTGAAGGCCGCCGCGCTGGCCGCCGGGCGCGCCGACGTGCCGAGGTTCCAGGTCTCGTTCCGCCCGATCGTCGCCGCGACCGAGGCGCTGGCATGGGAGAAGGCCCACCGGATCGTGGAGACCATCCACGGCCGCCGCCGGTCGAGCCCGGAGCTGATCGGCCGGTACTTCGCCGGGACGGCGCAGAACACCGGCACCCAGCGGCTGCTGGCCATCGCCGGCGAGGGCGAGCGCTTCGACCGGGCGTTGTGGACCGCGACCGCGGCCGCGACCGGCGGCGCCGGCAACTCGAACGCCCTCGTCGGCACGCCCGAGGTGGTGGCCGAGGCGCTGCTCGACTACTACGACCTGGGGATCGACATCCTATCGCTGCGCGGGTACGACCTGCTCGCCGACACGATCGACATCGGGCGCGAGGTCATCCCGCTGGTGCGCCAGGAGGTCGCCCGGCGCGATCGGGCGCGCGCCTGACCACAGCACACACGCGCCGCGTCCGACGGGGGCGAGGTCGGACGCGGCGCGGGAGGTTCGCTGTCAGGCCTGGACGGACGCCTTCACCGGCTCGGGCGCGCTCTGGTCCGCCGCCGCCCGCGAGTCCCGGCCCGAGCCGATCGTCGCCGCGCAGACGACGGCGCCGAGGGCGATCACGATGCCACCGACCACGAACGCCCAGCTCCACCCACTGGTGGTCGCCGACGCGATCGCGGCCGGGTCGCGCGGGGACGGGTTCAGCGCGTCGAACCGCGCGTTCGAGACGGCGATCAGAACGGCCAGCCCCAGGGCGCTGCCGACCTGCTGGGCGGCGTTGACCAGCGCGGAGGCGACCCCGGTGTCCTCCTCCGGGATGCCGGCGATTCCGGCCGCGGTCAGGCTGACGAACGACAGCCCGAGCCCCGCCCCGAAGACGATGAGCGCGGGCAGGACCTCGGAGGCGTAGCTGCCGTGCGGCGAGATCCGGACGAACAGCAGGATCCCGACGATGGACAGCGCCAGTCCCGCGAGAACCACCGGCCGCAGGCCGAAGCGGTCCATGAGGCGCGGGGCGATCTGCGCCATGGTGCCGACCGCGGCGGACATCGACAGGAAGGAGAACCCCGTCCGGATCGGCGAGAAGCCGTGAATCTGCTGCTGGTAGAGGGTGATGAAGAACAGGATCGCCACGATGCCGGCGGACAGCACGAGCATGCCGACGTCCGCGCCGAGGACGCTGCCCGAGCGGAACACCCGCAGCGGCAGCATCGGATTGCGCACCCGCGCCTGCAGCAGGACGAACAGCCCGAGCAGCGCCGCGGCCGCCACCAGCAGGCCGATGATCTCGAAGGTGAGCCAGCCCACCGTGTTGGCCCGTACCAGCGCGTAGACCAGCGCGCTCAGCCCAAGCGTCACGGTCGCCGCCCCGGCGGCGTCCAGGCTCTGGGCCGACTCGTCCCTGCTCTCGGTGACGAAGATCGGCGTCACCAGGATCACGACCACCGCCACCGGAGCATTGATCAGCAGCACCCACCGCCAGGACAGGGTGTCCGTGAGCACACCGCCGAGCACCAGCCCGAGCGCGCCGCCGGCGCCGGCGACCGTCGCCCAGATGCCCAGCGCCCGGTTGCGCTCCTCCCCCTCGGGGAAGGTCACCGTGAGCAGGCTCAGCGCGGCAGGGGACATCAGCGCACCGCCGATGCCCTGCACCGCGCGCGCCGCGATGAGCAGGCCGGGCGACTCCGCGAACCCACCCGCGACGCTCGCCACGCCGAGGATGGCCAGGCCCACCAGGAACACCAGCCGGCGGCCGAAGCGGTCCGCGACCCGTCCGCCGAGCAGCAGCAGGCCTCCGAAGGTCAGCGCGTAGGCGTTCAGCACCCACTGCAGGTCATTGCCGCTGGCGAAGCCGAGCGCCTTCTGAATGCTGGGCAGCGCGACGTTCATGATGGTCACGTCGAGCACGACCATGAGCTGGCCGATCGAGACGATTCCCAGCACGATCCATTTGCGCGCACCGGAGATCGTCGGCGTGCTCGACGCCGGCCGAGTCCCTGCAAGCGTCACGGAGGTCCTCCCGAGGCCCGTTCAACAGTCGTTGACTCAGGTATCGTAGAAGGGTCCGAAAGTCTGGGTCAACACGCATTGAACGAGGGATGCCTGTGACGTCTCACACACCGAGCGTCAGTCGCTCCGAGCGTCGTGCTCTCACCCGCGCGGCGATCCTGGACGCCTCCCGGGAGCTGTTCCGCGAGAACGGCTACCAGGGCACGACCATTCGCGCGATCGCCCGTCAGGTCGGCGTGGACCCGGCGCTGGTCATTCACCACTTCGGTACCAAGGAGGCGCTGTTCCAGGCCGCCTCCGAGATCGAGTTCGACCTGGCCGAGACGCTGCCCGGCCCCAGGGACGAGCTGAGCACCCGCGTCCTGGCCTACCTGCTCGGCAAGCTCGACGAGGAGCCGGACGCGCTGCTCGCGACGCTGCGCTCGATGCTCACCCACGAGCAGGCCGCGGAGGCCGCCCGCTGTGCGTTCCTCGACGACGGCGCCGCCAAGATCAGCAGCGTGCTCGACGGCGACGACGCCGGCCTGCGCTCCGGGCTGATCTGCACGGTCCTGGTCGGCCTGATGGTCACCAGGCACCTGCTGAAGCTCGACGACGTCGTGCAGGCGCCCCCCGAACGCCTGATCGAGCTGCTCGATCCCTGCCTGCGCCAGCTGGTCGACGCGGAGGCCGGCGGCTAGCCCCGCCAGCCCCACCCGTCCCGCCGGCCCCACCCGTCCCGCCAGCCTCAGTGCGTGAGGAGCTGGTCGAAGGACGCGCCCGCAAGCCAGTCGCGGCTGATCTTCGCGTGGTCCGGCTCGGCGATGGCCGGCGCCAGGCGCCGCCACAGGGCCTCGACGCGGTGGCGCGCCTCGGTGAGGTAGACGTCCGCGAGCCCCTGGCTGGCACCGCCGTCGTCGCTGGCCAGGTGGCTGGCCCGGGCCAGCGTCACCGCCGCCGTGTACAGCTCGCTCGCGATCCGGCTGATCAGGACGAGCGACTGCTCGTGCAGGGCGAGCTCCCGCGGGTCCGGGTAGCGGCGGACGAGCTGCCGGGTCGCGGCGGCGAACCGCCGGGTCTCCTCGCCCAGCGCGCCGAGATGCTCGAGGTTCGCCGGGGAGAGGTCGGCCGACGCGGCGAAGGCGAGCGTGTCCTCGCCGCCGGTCGCGGCGGAGCCGATCCGGTCCGCCTCGGGCCCGTAGAAGCGCGCCAGGTACTGCCGGCCGGTGATGTTGTCGACCTGGAAGTCGACGTTGCCGATCGTCCGGATCAGGCGGGCGTCCCGGAAGAACCGCTCCACCGGCAGCGGCTGCGCGCCGCGGCGGCGCTTGCTGCGCGCCGTCTCGATCCCCTCGCCGCCCAGCAGCGACACCGTCTGGTCCACGATCCGCCAGTTCGCGGCGCGGGAGACGTTCATCGACCAGACCAGCTCGAACCAGCGGTCAGCCAGGCCCGGCCCGATCAGCGACCACTGCAGGACGCTCTCGGTCGCGAAGACGTCGGCGAGTGACGTCGCCACGATCCGCTGGATCAGGTCGTACTCGCCGAGGTTGCGGCCGTCGATGAAGCGTCGCGACACGAACTCCCGGGACCACTGCAGGCACAGCCGCCCGATGGCGAGCGCCGGCCCCGAGGTGCTGTACATGCGCCCGACGATGCCCATCGCGCGAGTCTGCGGCGCGGCCTGCGGGTTCTCCTCGCCGACCAGCAGGACGTGCTCGCGGGGGACCCGGAGGTTGTCGAAGGTGAGCGCCCCGACCGGCAGTCCCTTGGCGCCGACGAACTCGTGCGCCTGCACGGTCAGCCCCGGCTGGCGGGTGTCCGCGAAGAAGACCGCGATGCGCGGCTCCCCCTCTCCGGTCGCCGCCAGCCCCGTCACGGCCACCAACTCGGCGAGCGGGCCGTTGCCGATGAACGTCTTGTGGCCGCGCAGCAGGTAGGCCGAGCCGTCCTCGGTCAGATATCCGGTCAGCGCCGGCCGGCTGTTGTTCTGCCCGATCAGTTCCGTGTCCGCCCAGCCGCCGATCGCGCGCTCGGTGATGCGCTGCTCCAGCAGGTCGCGCACGGCGCCGGCCGGCAGGGACCGGGCGAGCTCGAACGGTGCGACCCCGTTCTGGACTCCCAGCAGCTGGCCCACCGGCGCCGACCAGCTCACCGCCCGGGTGACGACGCGAAACGCGCCGTACGCCGACAGGTCGTGGCCGCCGATCTCGGCGGACTGGCGCAGCGACAGGAAGCCCCGCTCGCGCAGCTCCTCAACGAAGCCGTCGGGGAGCGCGGCCGTCCCGTCGACCTCCTCCGGGTCGATCCGCGCCTCGACGAACGCCCCGACCCGCTCGACGATCTCGTCCGCCCGGCGCCGCTGCACCGGATCCTCCGCCGGGAAGGGCGCCACCCGATCCCACCGCAGCCGGCCGGAGTCGAGGCTCGCGACAAAGCTCCGCCCGCCGGTCGCGGGCGTGGATGTCGAACTCATGGATCAGCTCCTTGTCGTCAGCTTCATCGCCACGAATTCCGGCGAGGACCAGGACGCGCCCGAACGAACCGGACACCAGGAGATGAAAGAGCCGCCTCACATGGTCCACACGATTCGCAGACCATCGACGCGCTACAGGGCGGCTCCTGCGCCCGATATCGGAGAATAGCGACGGGGTACCCCCTACAGCCAACCCCGACGAACCCCTGTCCGCGACGGCCGGCGGCCCGGCCTCGAACCCCACCACCGAGCCAGCTGGCCAGCGAAATATTCGAGCAACAATGTGGTCGCGGCGCTGAAGCCAGCAGGGATCCGCGGTCCCGGCCGCCAGACCGTGGCCGACACGCCGGGCCCGGCGGTGCCCTTCGCCCGCCCGCGGCGATGACAGGCTGGGTCGCTGTCAGGAACGTGATATTCGGAGAACCTCAGCACCGCGAGGGAATTGTGACCACCTCTATTGCCGGATTCACCTACCGTCGGATCGCCGTCGGAGACGTGACGCTCAACGTGGCGATCGGCGGCGCCGGCACGCCGGTCCTTCTGTTGCATGGATTCCCGCAGACGCACCTCGCGTGGCGGCACGTGGCCGCCGATCTCGCCGCCAACCATCTGGTCGTCTGCCCCGACCTGCGCGGCTACGGGGACAGCGACAAACCGGCCGACGACGCGGAGCACACCGTCTACAGCAAGCGCACCATGGCCGCCGACGTCGTCACGCTCATGCGCCAGCTCGGCCACCACCGGTTCGCCGTCGCCGGCCACGACCGCGGCGCCGGCGTCGCCTTCCGCGCCGCGCTGGACCATCCGGACGCCGTGAGTCATCTCGCCGTCCTCGGGGTCATCCCCTACGGCGACCTGTGGAGCACCCTGAGCTACCAGGCGGACGCCTTCCTCTTCCACCTGCACCTGATGGCCCATCCGGCCCCGTTCCCGGAACAGGTCATCGCCAGCGACCCGGACCTGTACTTCGGCTACTTCCTGGACACGTGGATCACCGATCCGGAGGCGATTCCCGCCGACGTGCGCGCCGCCTACCTCGCCGCCGCCCGCCGGCCCGAGGCGATCGCGGCTGTCTGCGGCGACTACCGGTCGGGAGCGTTCGTCGACGGCCTGCATGACCTGGCCGACCGCGCCCAGAACCGGCAGCTGGCGATGCCGGTCGTCGCCGTGGTCAACGACCTGGGCCAGACCCCGCCGGTCTTCGACTTCGAGGCGGTGTGGAAGTCCTGGGCCCCACGGCTGCGGACCGTCGTCCTCGACGGCGGCCACCTGCTCCCCGAGGACCGGCCCGGCGAGGTCACAGCGGCGCTGCGCAGCCTCGTCACCAGTCCCTGACGGCGGCCCCCGGTCGACCCTCACGGCCTTCTTCTCGCACCGCGCTCGCACGGCCATCCAGTCCTGTTCCAGAACGGCTCGAACGCTCGGCGGCACCGGGGATCGGCCGGTTGGAGCCAGCTTGGAACAGGCCTGGAGACGTCGGCACGACCGTGTCTCGCGTCATGTCCGGTCGGAACCCCTGCGGTCCCGCCGTCGCGCACGCGAGGAGAACAGCCGTGACGATGCTCGAGACAGCACCGCTGTCCGATCCGTATCCCAACAAGTGCTACCTGCCCTTCATTCTCTATCCGCCCGGCATGCACCGGGTCACGGGCGGGGTCGAGTGGCTGGAAGGCCACGTCGACCTGCAGCGGGCCGGGTCCGACTTCGTGCTCTACCTCGGCGTCCCCTTCTGCCGGACCCGGTGCAAGTCGTGCCCCTACTTCGCGAGCCTGCTCTCGGAGAACGACACCCGTGGCCGGGAGGAGCGCTACGTCGACGCGCTGATCGCCGATCTGCGGCACTGGGCGCGGTACCGCAGGTTCGGCACCGGCCTGGTCCGCACCATCTTCATCGGCGGCGGCACGGGCAGCATCCTGAAGACGGCGAACCTGCGGCGCCTGGTCGACGCGGTCTACTCGTCGTTCCAGGTCGCCGACGACGCGGAGTTCACCCTCGAGGGCAACGCCCGCGACTTCGACGAGGAGAAGATCGACTACGTCGTCCGGTCACAGATCAACCGGCTGAGCCTCGGCGTCCAGTCGTTCCAGCCGGAGATCCTCGGCGTGATCGGCTCGCCGCACGCCGCGCAGGACAGCGCCCGGGTCATCCGGGAGTTCCAGGCTCGGGGCTTCACGCCGCATGACATCTGGGCCGTCTGGGTCGACGTCAACGCCTGGCGAACCTGGGACGACGGCATCGAGAGCAGCCGCCTGAACGGCCGCTTCACGGTCGGGTCCACGATCGGGCTCACCCGCCGGGGCGGCGATCCGGTGGAGGGCGCTCATCCGCGCGTCCCGCCGACCGGCCCCGGCCGCCGGCGGACGTGTGCGAGAATGACCGTGCACACATAATCCGTGCGTAGATAATCCACCATCCAGCGAAGACGATCCTGGGAGAACGAGATGTGGGCAACGGAGCACAGCGCGGTCGCCGACGTGGAGCCGCAGGCCGTCTGGGCCGCCCTGCGCGACCTGCACTCCGGGGTGAAGCTGAGCGAGCGCAGTGACACCTTCGAGCTGCACGGCCCCTTCGCGGTGGGCACCGAGCTGTCGGTCACCCCGCAGGGCCAGGACACCTTCCGGTCCACCATCGTGGAGCTGACCGAGCCGCAGGTGTACGCCGACCGCACCACCTTCAACGGGCTGACCCTGCTGTTCCGGCACACCCTGACCCCCGAGGGCCCGGGCCGGACCAGGGTCACCCACCGCCTGGAGATCGACGGGGCCGAGGCGGACCAGGTCGGTCCCGAGATGGGCCCGCAGATCAGCACGGACTTCCCGGACACCTTGGACGAGCTGTTCGACGCCGCCCGCCGCCAGGCGACGACCGGGGCGGCGTGATCCCGGGCAGGCCGGCATGAGCCCGGAGACGAGGATCGCCGGCGGCCCGGACGACAGCCCCGGCTTCCTGCTCTGGCGGCTCACGCTGCGCTGGCAGCGGGCACTCACGGACGTGCTGGCGCCACTGGAGCTCACCCACGTCCAGTTCGTGCTGCTCGCCTGCACCTGGTGGCTGGGCGAGCAGGGCGAGCGGCCGCACCAGGTCGCGATCGCCGCCCAGGCCGGCACGGACGTCCGGATGACCTCGGAGGTCCTGCGGCGGCTGGAGGCTCGCGGGCTGGTGCAGCGCGTCATGGACGTCCGTGACACCCGGGCCAGGGTCATCTCGGTGACCAGCGATGGCGCGGCGCTCGCGCGGCGCGCCATCACCGTGGTGGATCAGGCCGACGCCGACTTCTTCGCCGGCGTCTCACCGTCCTTCGTCAGCCAGATGCGCCGGCTGGCGGCCTACACCCGCGCGGCGGGTCCGGCCACGGCCGGTGCCGGCCAGCACGCCCCACACCCGGCCGCGTCGCAGGTCGCCCCACTGGGCGCGGCCTCGCATGAGGCCTGACGTGCCAGACCCGTTCGAGACCCGGTTGGGGGGCCGGGGACAGGAGCGAACCGGAGGAGCGGACCGGTGAACGCGGTGAGTCCCACTGGAAAGGTGGCTGTCGTCACGGGAGGCTCCGGAGCGGTCGGCTCGGCGATCTGCCACCGCCTGGCCGTCGACGGACACCGTGTCGTGATCGGGTTCAACACGGGTGAGCAGGCGGCAACCCCACGCGGCATCACCGTGAACTCGCTGCGGATCGGGTCGATGGCTCCCGTCACCCTCCCGCCGGCGCAGCCCCCGCGGCGGCCGGAACCCGAGGCGCCGCTCGGACCGTTCCAGCGGCCCGGGCAGCCGCAGGACGTCGCGGATGTCGTGTCGTTCCTGGTCAGCGATGCCGCCAGGTGGGTCACCGGCCAGATCATCGCGGTCGACGGCGCAGCCGTGACCGGCTCACCGGTCAGGCCCGGATGAGCCGGGTGTCCACCTCGCCGATGGCCTCTAGAAGAAGCCCTGGTTGGGCAGCGGGGTGCCGAGCAGTGCGTACCGACCCACCGCGACGGCCTTGAGGGTCTTCGGATTGTGGGCGGCGATCGCGCGGATGTTGCGCCAGTGCCGGTCCAGGTGGGCGCCGCGGCGGACCAGCGAGCCGCCGCCGATGTCGAACAGTTCCGAGGCCGCGCGGTTGGCGAGCTCGTCGATGACGACCTTGGCCTTCGCGTTGAGCAGCGACGCGCGCAGCGAGAGCTCGGGCTCCTCGGCGGCGCCGTGTGCGGCGTAGGCGTCCCGCAGCGCCGCCGCGGCGGTCAGGACGAGGGCCTCGGCGGCGAAGGCCTGGCTGTGCAGCAGCCCGACGCTGTACTGGACGATCGGGTCCTCGGCCGGAACGTCGGCGGTCGCGTGGTAAAACGCACGCGACCTGCTGTGGACCTGCTCGACGGCATCGCTGGCCACCCGCCGCAGGATGCCGGCGATCATCGCGTTCAGCTGGATGTGGAAGAAGGTCGCGGGATACGGGAGGCCGTCGCCGGCGGACGCGCCCGTGCCGAAGTAGTCGTCGGGACCGACGGCGACGTCGTCGAAGGTCACCGTGCCGCTGCCGGTGAAGCGCTGACCGAAGCCGTCCCAGTCGCCCGGCCGGTGCACGCCCGGCCGGTCACCGGGAATGATCAGCTGGGCCTTCTCGCCGTCGAGGTCGGTAGCGCCGATGACCAGCCAGTCCATGTACAGACTGCCGGTGGTGTAGTGCTTCGTCCCGTTCAGGCGCGGGCCGTGTGGTGTCCGGGTGATGCTGGTCTGATAGGGCGCGTCGGTCGCGCCGGCCTTCGCGCCGAGTTCGGTCGACGCCGCGCCGATCAGCTCGCCCCGCGCGACCCGTTCCCGCCACCGCGCGTTCACCGGGCCGGTCCCGCGCAGCAGGTTCTCCACGACGCCGAAGTGGCTGCGCAGAATGTGCGCGACATTGGAGTCGGCGGCGCCCAGCTCGATGAACAGCTCGAAGAGCTCGACCAGTGAGGCGCCGCCGCCACCCTGCGCGACCGGCAGCCGGATCGCACCAAGCCGGGCACGCCGGACGGCGTCGATCGCCGCGAAGGGCGGCTCGTCGCGCTCATCGCGTTCGACGGCCCCCGCGGCGATGTGGTCGATCAGCTCCCGCAGGCGCGGTGAGCCGTAGGTGACGGCTGTGGTGAGGTCGGCAAGGTCGGTCATCAGGGCCCCTTTTCGGCGTGGCAACCCAGTCTTGATCCCGCGGCGGGCGGGATCAACACGGTCCGGCTAACGCCTTGGGACGGCATGCGCTTACCTGTCGCGCCGCACCGACACCGGCCCGACGCGCTGCGTCGCCGACCACGAAGAGGCGCTTCAGGGAACCGGTAGCCGTTCCTCCTTCCTTGGCGCGACGGCTGCACCAAAGGATGCAGGGGTGGCGGAAAGACTCCTGCATCTGAATGTCAACGGCAATGGACTCGCGAAGCCGCCGAACAGCTGGCGACGCAGCGATCCGCCGACCTGGTTCCTCGATGTCGCCCGCTGGGAGCAGCTCGGACGGATCGCCGAGCGCGGCCTGCTCGACGCGGTGTTCCTCGCCGATCATCTGGGCGCCACCGACTTCAGTAAGCCGTGGCATGCCTTCGACCCGTTCATGCTCCAGACGGCCGTGGCCCGCGCGACCAGCCACATCGGCCTGGTCGCGACACTGTCGGCGACCTTCTACCAGCCCTGGGACGTCGCCCGTCGCGCCGCGACGCTCGACCTCGCCTCCGGTGGCCGGGCAGCGGTCAACATCGTCACCTCGGGTGAGGACGCGGCGGCGGCCCTGTACGGCCGGGGCACGCTGCCCGAGCGCGACGTCCGCTACGCCCGGGCCGAGGAAGTGCTGATCGCCGTCAAGCGGCTCTGGGACTCCTGGGACCAGGGCGCCCTGGTCGCCGACCCGGCCGCGGGTGAACTGGTGAAGGACAGCCTGGTGCCGACGGTGGACTACGACGGCACGCACGTCGGCTTCACGGCGCGCTTCCAGTTCCCCCGGTCCGTCCAGGGACGGCCGGTCATCGTCCAGGCCGGTGCGTCACCGCGGGGCATCGACCTGGCCGCCCAGCATGCCGACGCGGTGTTCTGCGCGGTCAACACCATCCCGACCGCGCAGGAGTTCTACCGCACGCTGAAGGCACGCGCCGCCGCCCATGGCCGCGACCCGGACGAGCTGCTGATCCTGCCCGGCCTGAACATCACCCTTGGGGGCACGGAGGCGGAGGCGCGGGCACGCCGCGCCGACCTGGACGGTCCGGCCGTGGTGAACGCCGCCAGTCTGGGCGCGCTGTCGGCGCAGCTCGGCGTCCCGGTGGATCTGCTGGCCGTGGACAGGACGCTGCCCTGGGACTTCATCGATTCGCACGAGTGGCGGCCGCGCAGCGTGGGCGCCGCGACCTCCGTGTTGTCGGTGGCGCGCCGGGAGAACCTCACCGTCCGCCAGCTGCTGGAACGGCGGGCGCACGCGCAGAACGCCCTCGTCGGGACGCCGGAGCAGGTCGCCGACGAGATGGAGGCGTGGTTCACCCAGCAGGCCGCCGACGGCTTCAACATCAATTTCGACATCTTCCCGTCCGGTCTGGAGCAGGTCTCCGACCACCTGGTGCCAGAACTGCAGCGACGCGGGATCTTCCGCCGCGAGTACACCTCCACCACGCTGCGCGGCCACTACGGCCTGCCTCCCCTCTCCCGCGAGGCCCGCCCCGGCCCCGGCGCAGGGGCGACCGTTGCCAGCCCGGCCACCGCTGCCGCGGCCGCCACCGCCCCAGCACACGTCTGGCCAGGAGATCTCCGCGCGTGAGCACCCGTCAGCCGCATCTGAACGTCAACGCGAACGCGCTGGGGCGCGAGTACAGGTCCACAACGCTGCGCGGTCACCTCGGCCTGCCCACCCCGGTACCGTCCCGCCGGTGAGGGATGGGCGCCGGAGCCTACGGCGGCGGCGCTGCCAGGGCGAGCCGGGATCGTCGGCTGACGGCCCAGGGGCCGGAGAACTGGTCACCAAGACGCCCGGCCGGGCCTTCCGTGGGAAAGGTCCGGCCGGGCGGGTGCGAGGGGTGGGTCAGCCGGTGGTGCCGGTCGTGACGCCGTCCAGGACCGTCGAGTAGTTCCATCCGAGCCGGGATCTGACGTTGGTCTTGAGCCCGCCGTAGCCGAACGCGGCGTCGACGGTCGCCTGCTGGATCTGCAGGAACTTCGGATCGCCGATCCGGTAGAAGGTCGAGTGCCGGGCGTTCTCCCAGTTCACCTTGGCGACGTCGGGACGCTGGCCCACCTGCGACACCAGAACCTTCTCGTAGTCCGCCTCGTGGGTCGGGATCCACTTCTCGTAGAAGGTGCGGAGCCGGCCGTAGAAGTCCTTGATCGCCGCGAGTTTGGCCGGGTCCTTCAGCGCGTCGGTCCGGGCGATCCAACCGCTGCCCCCGATGATGCCGAGGGTGTTGTTGTCGGCGATCTTGATCGCGTCGCCCGAGTCGACCAGCTTCTTCACGATGCTGTAGCTGGTGACGACGGCGTCCAGGCTGCCGGCGAGGAAGGCGTTGGCGGCGGCCTGGTTGCTCGGGAACTGCACGCCCTGGACGTCCTTGAGCGCGAAGCCACCCTTCTGCAGGGCGATGACGTATTCGGCGTAGATGTTGCCGCCGTAGTTGAAGCCGATCTTCTTGCCCCGAAGTCCAGCCAGGGAGGTGATGCCCGACTTCTTCGTCACGTACACGGCCGCGGGATAGGGCGCCCGCGGCGTCCAGGTCACGGCGAAGCCCTGGATCGGGGCGCCGTCGGCGGGCCACGGGGTGGCGGAGTTGGCGGCCTCGAAGGCGGCGGTGTTCTCACCGGTCTGGCCGACGTCGATCTGCTTGCCGTAGAGCGCGGCCAGCTGGTTCGCCGGCCCGGCGATGACCGGGATCTGGAACTTGTACGGCGTGTCCTCGAACAGGCCGGACGCCTTGAGCAGCGCCGGGAAGTCGGCCGTCTGGTAGCCGACCTTCAGGGTGACGCCGGAGAGGTCGAGGGACGATCCGCCGGACCCGCCCGTCGCGCGCGCGCCGGTCGACGAGGCCCCGCTCGCGGTCGAGCCGCCGGAGCTGCCGCACGCGGCGACCACCGCCGCCAGCGCGACGGTCGTGGCGGCGGCGGACGCGCGTCGGATGAGACGCCAGGGTTTCCTGTTACTGATCATGAAAAGCGGTCTTTCTCGTGGGCTGGTCAGTGAAGGTCCGTCGTCGGGTTCCGGTCGACGGGGTGATGTCCGGAAGCGGCGACCTCCGTGCTGCCACCACCGACGGTCCGGGCGACGCCAAGCTGTTCGAGCAGCGTCGCCCGCAGCGCGAGGAAGCGCGGATCGTCGCGGTTGCGGGGCTTGTCGATGTCGACCGCCTGGTCCAGGGCGATCGCGCCGCCCGAGAGGACCAGGACGCGGTCGGCGAGCAGAATCGCCTCGTCGACATCGTGGGTGACCAGGACAACGGCCGGCTCGTGCCTGGCGCACAGCGCCGCCAGCAGGTCGTGCATCCTGATGCGGGTCAGGGCGTCGAGAGCCGCGAACGGCTCGTCGAGAAGCAGCAGGTCAGGCTCGGTGACCAGCGCGCGGGCGAGCGCGACGCGCTGGGCCTCGCCGCCGGACAGCGTGCGGGGCCAGGCATTCGCGTGGCCCGCGATACCGACCTCGGCCAGGGCGTCCGTCGCCCGGCGGCGCGCGGCCCGCGGTCGGCGGGCGCCGAGGACGACGTTGCGCCACACCCGCTGTGCGGGAATCAGGCGGGGCTCCTGGAAGACGGTCGATCGCACCCGGGGGACGATCACCCGCCCCGCGTCGGCGGTGTCGAGGCCGCCGAGAATGCGCAACAGGGTCGTCTTCCCCGTCCCGGACGGGCCGAGCAGCGCGACGAAGTTCCCCTTGCGCAGCCGGAGGTCGACCCCGTCGAGCACCGCCCGGCCGTTGAAGACGCGCCGCACACCCAGCGCCTCGACCACATAACCGGCCTCGGCCGCGCCCCGCACTTCGTCCGTGTTGCCCACGCCGTGCGCTGGTTCGGCTGGCGCGGGAAATCCGTCCAGAGTCGCGGCGGCGCGGTCCGCAGTGGCGACTCCGTCCACGGTGGAAACTCCGTCCACGGTGGCGTTCTCGGGAGCGTCAACCGATGCCGACACGGGCCCTCCAGGGCAGGGCGAGGCGCTCCACGCCGCGCATGAAGAAGTCGATGAGGATTCCCAGCACCGCATAGATCCAGATGCCGGCGATGACGATGTCCGGGCGCTGGTTGTTCTGCGCGTTGATGATCAGATATCCGATGCCGGCGGTCGCGTTGACCTGCTCGGCCAGCACCAGCGACAGCAACGAGAACGAACAGGCGAAGCGCAGGCCGGTGAGGATGCCGGGCAGCGCCGTCGGGAAGATGATGCGGCGCGCGATCTGGAAGCCGGTGAGCCCGAAGGTCTTCCCCGCCTCGATGAGCTTCTGGTCGACGCCCTTCACCGCGTGGAACGTGTTCAGGTAGAGCGGGAACAGCGCGGCCGCGGTGATGAGTGCGAGCTTGGAGGGCTCCTCGATACCGAACCAGGTGACGAACAGCGGCACCAGGGCGATGAACGGGACCGTTCGCAGCATCTGCAGGGTGGCGTCGAAGATCTCCTCACCGAGCTTCCAGAGCCCGGCGAAGATGCCGATGACCAGACCGGCGCTCCCGCCGAGCAGCAGGCCCTCGCCGGCGCGGCGCAGCGACACCGGGATGGCGTCCTGCAGCGAGCCGTTGCCCCACAGGTACTTGTAGGCCTCCACGATCGTCTTTGGTGACGGGAGGGTGTCCTCGGAGGTCCAGTGCCAGTTCAGCGCGAGCTGCCAGAACACGATCAGCAGCATGGGAACACCGACGCGCAGCGTCCAGCCGCCCCAGAACCGAATCCGCTGGCGCATCGCCACCACGCGGCCGCGGCCGTTCGGGCTGAGATCGATCAGTGCCCGGTTGAGCGGTGCCTTCGCGGCGGCTTTCTCGTCCGGCGCGATCGCGGTGATGGTGGTCATGATCGGGTCCTCACGGCTGGCGCATTCAGGCGAACGTGGCGAAGGGGACGGTGTCGTCCTGGTCCAGCTCGGCGACCAGGCCGAGCTCCCAGGCCAGGTAGCGACGGAAACCGGCCTTGCGGGCCTCGAGGTCGATCTCGCGCCAGCCCGAGCTCACGACGTCGTTCGGCTCGTGCAGCCAGGCGACCTGGTCGGTCTCCACGGGCAGGCCGGCCGCGCGCCAGGCGTCGGTGCCGCCGTCGAGCACCTGGACCTCCCGGTCGGTGACGGCCGCGAGGTCGGCCGCGGCGTAGCGCGCGAGCACGCCGTCGGTGGAGGTCACGACGATCGGCCCGGTGCCGGGCAGCTGACCGACCGACGCCGCGAGCCGGGCGCGGATGGCGAACCTGGCGCCGGGGAGGTGGCCGGCGCGGTACTCCGGGCTGGGAGCGACGTCGAGCACCAGCACGCTCCCGGCCGGCGCATCGTGCACCTCGCCGGGGGTGATGGAGCGTGGACCGCCCGTCGGCAGGCCGAGGTCGTCCGTGGCCGCCACCGGCCCGGTCTCGAGCTCCACCCCGTCGAGCCCGCCCTCAAGAACGAAGACCTCGGCCCAGCCGAACTGGGCGATCCAGGAGGCGGCGACGGTCGCCCGCACGCCGTCGTTGTCGACGAGGACCACCCGGGAGTGGTGCGTCCCGACGTACCGGAACACCCACGGCGCGACCTCCCAGCTCGGGGCCGAGCGCGAGCCGGGCCGATGGCCTGCGGCGAACTCCTCGGGCGTGCGCACGTCGAGGACGTAGAGCGAGCGCGTGTCGTCGGCACCGAAGCTCGCCAGGGTGGCGGCGTCGATCCGCCGGATTCCGAAGCGCTCGCGGAAGCGGTCCCCCGCCGCCTTCGCCGCGTCCAGCGCCGGGCCGGTCGGCAGCGGCGCCTGCGCCTGCCTGCCGTGGTCGAGTTCGTGCCCCTCCAGCACCCACGACTGGGTGCCGCCCTCCAGCGACACGACCCGGTTCGGCAGGCCCGCGTTGATGAGCACCTGGGCGCCGAGGATGCTGCGCGTGCGACCGGCGCAGTTGACGACGACGAGGCTGTCGGGCGAGGACACCACCTCGGCGGCCCGGTAGACGAGCTCGGCGCCGGGGATCGACGTCCCGCCGGGAAGACTGTGGTTCGTGAACTCGCCGATGGGCCGGCTGTCCAGCAGCACGATGTCCTCGCCGGCGGCCCGGCGCTCGAGAAACTCGGGCACGCTGATGTGCGGCGTCGTGTAGATCTCCTCGATCCACTCGCCGAAGGCCTGCCCGATGACGTGGTCGCCGCCGCTGTGGACCTTGTGCCCGGCCGCGGCCCACGCGGCGAGCCCGCCGTCGAGCACGCGGACATCGGTGTAGCCGAGCTCGCCCAGCCGTGCCGCGGCCCGCCCGGCCAGCTCGCCCTCACCCCCGTCATAGGTGATGACCGGCGTGCTTCGGCGCGGGACGAGCGCACCGACCCTGCGCTCCAGGATGCTGAGCGGGATCGAGACGGCGAGCAGGATCGACCCCTGCTCGGCGGTGACGCCGGACTCGCGGACGTCGACGAGCGCGTACTCCCCGCCGTCCCCGAGCAGGGTGCGCAGTCCGGCGGCGTCGATGGTGGCGGCGTCGATGGTGGCGGCGTCGAGCGTGGGTGCCGCGGGCGAGGAGGCGGGCGGCGTGGCGGCGGCGAGATCGGTCATGGGGTCTCCCGGGCTTCTGTGCTCAGTAGTAGATGGATCCGGGCACGCCGCCGCCGGCGAAGACGCCGTCTCCGGTGATGGCGACGCTGCGCGGGGAGGCGAGGAAGGCGACGACCCACGCCACCTCGTGGGGCTCGATCACCCGGCCGATGACGGTGTTCGCGGGGGGCAGCGTGCCGTCGGCGGTTCGGGCACTGGCGAGCTCCGCGTAACGCTCCGTACGGGTGGGCCCCGGGTGGACGACCGTGACGTTGACGCCGTGCGGGCCGAGCTCGTCGGCGACGTTCTTCGTCAGCGCGGTGACCGAGGCGTTGCGCACGGAGCCGATGACCGAGACGGTGGAGCGGGAGCCGGTGCCGCTGATGTTGATGATGCGGCCCCAGCCGTTCTCGATCAGCAACGGAGCCACCGCACGGATGGTGCGCAGATAGCCGATCACCTTGACGTTGAGCTGCCGCTGGAACCATGCGTCGTCGGCGTCGTGCAGGCTCGGGCCCTGCTGGGCGGGCTGCTCGGCGGCGTTGTTCACGAGGATGTCGACGCCGCCGAAGGCCGCCCGCACGGTGTCGACCAGAGCGCGCACCGAGTCGTCGTCACCGGTGTCGGCCGGGACGGGGAGGGCGTCAGCGCCGGTTGACTGCCTGATCGCGGCCACCGCCTGGTCGAGTACGTCCCCCCGACGTCCCGCTATCGCGACCCGCACGCCCTCGCGTGCCAGTTCCTCGGCGATGGCGTAGCCGATGCCGGTGCCGCCGCCGGTGACGATCGCGCGCTTGCCGGCCAGTTCGAGACCCACAGGTTTCCCCGATCGAGAGCACGGTGGCAGCGCTCGGCTGCCGGGACGGGCTCAGCGTGCGGGGCGGGGACGCCGCGAACAAGCAAGTTTGTCTACCGAAAAAGGTGGAATCGGGCTTAACCGTGGCGCGCCGAGTCCGGCCGCGCCGGGTCAATCCCGATCATTCCGATCGGCAAGGTGGTGTGTTCGTGCAGGTCTGTGCCATCATCAGGGGGTGAGCAGCAGGATGGACCTCGTCGCGCGTCTGCATGTGGATCTCATGCGTGCCTGCGTCGCCGCCTGTTGTTGTTGAGTCGCTTCGTCCGGTAACCGGGCGGTTGCCCGCCACGCCGGCGGGCGCCGGTCGCGTCGTGCCCTTCCAGACGTCCGTCGCCGACACCGACCGGGGCCTGCCCGGTGTCGTAGCGATCAACTCGCTCACCCCTGAGGTCATCCATGAGCATGCTCGACCTGCGCCGCATGATGTTGCTCCGCGATCTCGCCGACCTTGGCACGGTCACCGCGGTCGCCGAACGGCGCAACATCACCAGTTCCGCCGTCTCCCAGCAGCTGCGGGTGCTCGAGCAGGAGACCGGCGCCATCCTGTTCCGCCGGGCTGGCCGCACCCTGGGCCTCACCCGCAGCGGCCGCGTTCTCGTCGAGCACGCGCGCGTCGTGCTGGGCGCCGTCGACGACGCGATGAGCGCGCTGGCGGCCGAACGTGACCAGGTTTCCGGCCAGGTCGCCGTCGCCTCCTACAACCTGGGCATCCCGGCCTTCGCCGCGCCGCTCGTGCACCGCCTGAGCACCGACAAGCCACACCTGCAGGTCCGGCTGCAGCAGGCCGACGCGGACGGCGCGCTGCGCCTGCTGCGCCAGAACGAGGTCGACGTCGCGATCATCTACCGCTGCGACTTCGAGGCCCAGGACGTGCTCACCGGGCTGACCCAGCAGGCGCTGCTGGTCGAGCCGTTCGTGCTGCTGGCACCGACACGGCTGCACCCGCGGGTGCTCAGCCGGGGGCTCGCCGCCCTCGCGGACCTCGCCTGGGTGACGGGCCTGGTCGACTCGAGCCTGGACATCGCCCTGCTGCGCGCCGCCGAGCGGGCCGGCTTCACCCCGCGGGTCACGCACCGGCTGGTGACCGCCCAGATCGTCTGCGACCTCGCCGCCACCGGAGTCGTCCCGGCGATCGTGCCCCGGCTGTCGGTGCCGCCGCACCTGGCACACCTCATCGTCGAGGACATCCCCGTCGGGCATCGCACGGTCAGCGCGGTCGTGCGCGACCGGCGTCGCGCCGACCCGAACATCGCGCTCATCCTGCGCACGCTGCGCGTGATCGGCGCCCAGGCGCTGGGCGAGCCGCGGCTGAGCGTCGCCTCCTGACGGCGCCACGCCGGCAGCCTCGGTGTGACGCGGTGCGCGCTCGAACCTCGTCATTCCAGGAATCCTCAGCGGGGTGTGACAACCGCGGGTGGCCGCCACCCACGATCCGGGTTGATCACACCGACAATCAATGAGTTACTGCTACATCGTTGCTGTAGGAGAACTTAAGAAAGAAACCGTTGCCCTGAGCTGACGTCTGACGAGGCCGAGCAGGCCCGGCACGGCCGGCGGCTGGCGGACCGGCGGTCACCCAGAATCCGGAAATCAGACCGGCAGTACCTCCGCCAGCGCGCGCAGGGAAGCGAGCGGGGCCTCCTCGCCGTCGGTGACGAGGCTGATGGCGACGTGGTCGGCGCCGGCGGCGGACTGGGCGGCCACGGCGGCGGCGGCCGCCGCGACCTCGCCGTGCGGAACCAGGTCGTCGACGAGCCGGTCGGCCAGCGTGGCGATCTCCTCGTCGGTGAAGCCCATCCGGGCGAAGTGCGCCTGATAGGCCGGCAGAGACCCGAGGAAGCCCAGCGGTGCCCGGGCGGCCGCCCGGGCGCGGGCCGGGTCGGCGGCGTCGAGGACGGCAAGCTGGCTGACGGCCAGCGTCGTGTCGTCACCGAGGGACCCGCGGATCTCCTGCGTGTACTCCGGGGTGACCAGAACGGGGTAGGCGGCCGCGCCGTGCTCGCGGGCGAAGGCGAGCATCTTCGGCCCGAGCGCGGCGAACGCCAGCGCCGTCCGCGGCACGGCGCCGCCGAGCGCGTTGACGTAGTCGGCCAGCGTCCGCAGTGGCCTGGGTCCGTGCGCGCCACCGAGTCCGACGACGAACCGCCCGGGGTGGGACGCCTCCAGCTCGGTGTAGAGCGCGGCGACGTCGGCGGCGGGGAAGAGGTCCACGGACAGGATGCCGGTGGCGACCCGAATCCTGCTGGTGGCCTCGACGACCTGCCTGACCTGGCCGAGGCTCCGCAGCGGGCCGCCGGTCAGCCAGAGCGTCGGGTAACCCAGCGCCTCCACCTCGCGGGCGGCGGCGGCGAGCCCGTTCGTCGCGGGGCTGAGCACCACGCCCACAGCCCCCAGCTCGATCCTTGGCATCGCGGACTCCGTCCGGTAGTTCGGGTCGGGTGTCCGGACTGACGCGTCGGGCCCATCGGGCCATGGCGCGCGCCGGTCCGTCAGCGATCGGCAACCCGCCCGGTCGCGCTCCTGTTCCCCCGCGCGACGCCGCCGCCCGCACCGCCCCGCCGCTGATCCACTCCCCCGCCGCCGATGGCCACCCCCACGTCGACACACTCGATCAAATAGACGACACAGACAGTAAAGCGACGCATATCGCAGGGAATATGCTCCCGTGGTGTTGCATTGTGGAAGGCACCAACACAGACGAGGAGCGGCGACATGCATTCTGTGAATCCCGTCACCTTCACGACACCATCGGAGGGCGGCTTAGGCATCAAGGTGCCCCGCCAGGATGTACGGCACCGCGTCGAGATCGCGGGCCGACCGGACTGGACGGGTGCCCGCGTTCGGGCAGCCCTCGCCCGCGCGAACCAACCCCTTCGGGCCCGTGCGTTGGCGCACATTCTGGGCCTCCCCGCCGTCGAGGTGAAGGCAGCCCTACGGCGACTGCAGGACCTGGGAGCCGCCGCCTCCCACGATCGCAGGTGGACCGCCGTCACAGAGCCTTAGACAGAGCCTTAGCCCCAGGACGGCTCCCGAACGCCGTGACGCACCAGCCGGGCTTCACCGGCGGGGCCATCCGCCCGAGCATGCGCTCCGCCTGATTCCGGCGACCAGCAGATGAACTCCAGGCGACGCGGGGACGGCATATCGCGCACCGCGCTTTGTTGCGCATTCTTTCGCGTCGCCGTCGAGGCTGGCGGGTCGCCGTCGCTTTAGCCACGGCCGATGTTCTGCCGGCAAAGCACGCCCGGTCCGCGCCCCGGGAGAAGCGGGAGCAGCGACGCCCACCACGCCGATGACCGCCAGCGACGAAGCTGGCGGTACGGGCGTCAGGGGGCCTCTCCGCTGACACTGAAGTATGGAGCAGTTTCACTTCGACCCACAGACCTACCTGGCCATGGTCCTGGCCGACGTCCCCTTCTACGAGGAGGTCCAGGACCAGGTGGCCGCCGCCACGGCCGGTCTGGCCGCGAGGTGCGTGCTCGATCTCGGGGCAGGCACCGGTGAGACCAGCCGACGGGTGCTCGCGCTCCACCCCACAGCCGCGCTCGTCGCACTCGACGAAAGCCCACAGATGCTCGGCCACGCCCGCCACCACCTACCAGACGCGAACCTCCTCGTCGGCAGACTCGAGGAGCCACTACCGACCGGCCCGTTCGACCTGGTGATTTCCGCCCTCGCCGTCCATCACCTGGATGGCCCGGGAAAGGCAGACCTGTTCCACCGGATCGCCGCCGCCATCCCGGCGGGAGGGCGGTTCGTGCTCGCAGACGTGATCGTGCCGGAAGACCCCCAGAACGCCGTCACACCTGTCAACGGCGTCTACGACAAACCCAGCCGTCTACCCGACCAGCTCGCCTGGCTCCACCACGCAGGCTTCGAACCGGCCGTCACCTGGCAGCGCGACGATCTTGCGGTCATCACCGCCGACCGGCACTGATCAGCCTGCATCCAACTCGGGCCGCGCGGGCTGACGCGACTCGGGCGGGTTCAGCTCGCGGTGACGGCGGCCGGAGTGACCGTCACCGGGATGCCGTTGAGCACCGCGTTGCCGGACAGCGGGTCCATGACGGTCTCGTCGATGAGGTCGTTCACGTTGGTTCCGGGGCGTCCCGCCGCGACCCGCAGGTTGGTGCCGGGCCGGCCGTGCCCCCAGCCGTGCGGCAGGCTCACCACTCCCGGCATCACCGCGATGGTGATCTCCACCGGCGCCTCGACCGCACCCACGTGGCTCGACAGCCGGGCGGGTTGGCCGTCGACGAGGGCGAGCCGGGCGGCGTCGGTCGGATGCACCTGCACCGTGCAGCGATCGCGGCCCTTCACCAGGGTGCCGATGTTGTGCATCCACGAGTTGTTCGATCGCAGGTGCCGCCGGCCGATCAGGATCAGCGTGTCCTCGCCGGAGCGTGACGACAGCGCCTCCCTCAGCCGGTCGACATCCGCGGCGATCGGCGCCGGCGCCAGCTCCACGGCTCCCGACGGGGTGCGCAGGGCGTCCGGGAGGCGGGTCCGCAGCGGCCCGAGATCAATGCCGTGCGGCTGGGCGAGCAGGTCGTCGAGGGAGAGCCGGTACGGGCCGCCACGCAGCATCAGGTCGAGCAGGCGGTCGGGTCCGCGGCGGGGCGAGACGGCAGCGAGGAGTTCCGCGCCGCTGGCCGCGCCGATCGTCCGCGCGGTCCGTCCGGCGAGCCGGGACGCGATCGCGTCGTCGGTCGCGGTCACGGCCGCCGCGAGACCCTCGGCGCTCAGGTCCGGGTCGTCGGGCTCGGTCGCCGACTGGGCGATGCGGGCGAGGCGCAGGAGGATCTCCCACTCGTCGAACTCGCCGGCGGCGCGTTCCACGAGCGGCTCGGAGTAGTTCGCGATGTTGCGCACCGCGAGCTGGTAGTTGCCGAGGTCGTAGTGGCTGCGCGTGAGGATCCGGGGCGCCGGCAGGATGAGGTCGGCGTGGCGGGTCGTCTCGTTGCGGTAGATGTCGACGCTGACCATGAAGTCGAGCGAGGCCAGCGCGCGGGAGATCCGGGGACCGTTCGGCGCCGACAGCGCCGGATTGCCGGCCAGGGTCACCAACGCGCGGACCTGCCCCGTCCCCGGGGTGTCGATCTCCTCGGCGAGACAGCCGGCGGGCAGCTCGCCGAAGATCTCCGGATGCCCGCCCACCCGGCTGTGCCACCGGCCGAACCGGACGCCCTGGCCGCGGCCGGGCAGGCCCTGTGTCGTCGCCGACCCGCTGGCGGGCAGGGTGAACATGGCGCCACCCGGCCGGTCCAGATTTCCGGTCAGCACGTTGATGACGTCCACGAGCCAGCTGGTCAGCGTCCCGAACTCCTGGGCGCAGGTCCCGAGCCGTCCGTAGACCGCCGCCGACGGGGCCGCGGCGAGCTCTCTCGCCAGCCGCCGGATAGTCCCCGCCGGGACCGCGCACCGCGACGCCACCGCCTCGGGGGGGAAGGCGGTGGCCAGCCGCCCGACGTCGGCGACACCGTTGACGAGGCCATCGAGGTGGCCGAGCCGCACCAGCCCTTCCGCCACCAGGACGTGCACCACCGCGAACAGGAAGTACGCGTCGGTGCCGGGACGCAGCGTGACATGCTCGTCCGCGAGCTCGGCGGTCCGGGTGCGGCGCGGGTCGACGACCACCAGCCGCCCGCCCCGGGCACGCAGGGCGCGTAGCCGCCCCGGCATGTCCGGCGCGGTCATCAGACTGCCGTTCGACTCGGCCGGGTTCGCGCCGAGCACCAGCAGGTAGTCGGTCCGGTCCACATCAGGCACGGCGATGCTCATCTGGGTTCCGAACATGAGCCCGGCCGCGACCATCTTCGGCATCGCGTCGAGCGTCGTGGCCGTGAAGTAGTTCTGCGTGCCGAGCGCGCGCAGCAGGACGGACGTGTACAGCAGCCCCGACAGATTGTGGCTGGTCGGGTTGCCGGAGTACAGCGCGACGGCGTTCGGCCCATGCTCGCGCAGGATGGGCACCAGCCGCCTGTGCACCTCGGCGAAGGCGTCGTCCCAACTGACCGGGACGACGTCGTCCCCGCGCCGCAGCAGGGGGGTACGGACGCGATCCGGGTCGGTGTCGAGCGCGGCCACCGACACGCCCTTGGGGCACAGGAAACCACGGCTGAACACGTCCGCGGCGTCGCCACGGATCCCGACGACCTCGTCCCCGGCGAGCGAGACGGCCAGGCCGCAGCTCGACTCGCACAGTGGGCAGGTGCGAAAGCCGACCCGGATCCCGTCCGGTGTCGTGGTGTGCACCCGGCTCATCGCGACGTCCCCCCGGGCGGCGTGCTGACGGTTCGAGGCTGGTCCAGCTCCATCGACGCGGTCCTCCCAGGTCGCCGGCACCGCGGTGGGCCGGTGCCCCGGATGGGGCGGCGCGGGCATGGCTCCGCGAGAGCCGCTCGATCGCATGCCGGTGAATTATTTAATCTAATTAGCGTATTGATTATGCCCAGGGGTGGGCATCGGCGCAACCACTGGCCGGTGCCGGCACGTTCGCCGCGCTCCTGCTCGTCTTCGGCGTCGCCAACTTCCTGAGCACGGTCCTGGCGCCGCGAGGGCCCGGACGCTGCCGGCGCCGCCTGGCTCGACCTGAGGCAGGGTCGCGGCCTGGACGATCAGGGCGGCTGATCCATGGTGTTCGCCCGGCCGCGGGCTCAGATCTGGCCCAGGCCGCCGTCGACGTAGACGTTCGCCCCGTAGACGAAGCTGCTCTGCGAGGAGGCCAGGAAGGCGACGACGGCGGCCACTTCGCCCGGATCACCCGGGCGCCGGGCGGGGATGCCAGCAGCGACGCTGGTGATCATCTCCTCGGCTCGGTCCCCGAAGGCCGTGTCCCACAACGGGGTGGCCACCGGCCCTGGTGAGACGACGTTGACCCGGATGCCCCGCGGGGCCAACTCACTGGTCCAGGCGCGGGCATACGCGCGCACGGCGGCCTTGGAAGCGCCGTATGCGCTCATGCCGGCAGCTCCACCCGACCCGGCCGTGGATCCGGTGAGGACGATCGACGCACCGTCGTTGAGCAGCGGAAGGGCCTTCCGCACGGTCAGGAAGACGCCCTTGACATTGACGTCGAAGATCGCGTCGTGCGTCTCCTCGGTGAGCTCCTCCAGGCTCGCGAGCGGGTTGATGCCCGCGTTGGCGAACACCACATCCAGGCCATCGCCCCGCTCCCGTACCCGCTCGTAGAGGCGATCCACGTCGGCCGCGACACTGACGTCGCCCGCCACCGCGGTGGCGTTGCCGATCTCGGCGGCTGCCTTGTCCAGCTCGGCCTCGCGGCGGCCGGTGATGAACACGTGCGCGCCGTGGGCCGCCAGCCGCTTCGCCGTGGCCAGGCCGATCCCGGCGTTGCCGCCCGTCACCACAGCGATCTTGCCGTCGAACTGTCCCATTTTCCGGTTCCCTTCAAGGTCGGCGGTCCGGACCGGACCATCGCCGACGCTAGGTAAGGCTCCGCGACCGACCCAGAGCCCTCTCCAGACAGGGGACTGGCAGGGCCCCCCTGGCCACGACGAGCCGGCCTAGAGTGGGGACGTGAGCGAGACGACCAACGCCCTCGGCGCCTTCCTTCGGGCCCGTCGGACGCTGGTCACGCCACGGCAGGCCGGGATCCCGGAGAGCGGCGCGCGACGCGTCCCCGGTCTGCGCCGCGAGGAGGTCGCGATGCTCGCGGGCATCAGCGCTGACTACTACCTGCGCCTCGAGCGCGGCCGCGACCGCAATCCGTCGGTGCAGGTGCTCGAGTCGATCGGCCGGGTGCTCCAGCTCGATGACGAGCACACCGCCCACCTGCTGTCGCTGGCCGCGGCCGCCCCCCGTCGACGCCGCCCGCGGGCCCGCATGGAGACGGTCCCACCCGGCGCGTTGAAACTGCTCGACTCGATGGCTCAACCGGCCTTCATCGAGGGTCGCTACTTCGACATCCTCGCGGCCAACAGCCTCGCCCGCGCGGTCTCGCCTCGGTTCGACGTTGGCGGGAATCAGCTCAAGGACATGTTCCTCGACCCTGACCAGCAGTCCTTCCACCCGGAGTGGGAGGCGATGACGGAGTGCTTCGTCGCCAGCCTGCGCCAGGCCGTCGGGTCCGACATCGACGACCCGCGCTTCATCGACCTCACCGGCGAACTCTCCCTGGCCAGCCCGAGGTTCCGCCAGCTGTGGGCCCGCCACGAGGTACGCGGCCAGACGGGCACGCCGATCCGCATGATGCATCCGCAGGTCGGCGAGCTAACCCTCAACCGTGACCGGCTCGCGATCACAGGCACCGACAACCTGATGCTCGTCGTCTACCACCCCGACGCCGGCTCCACCGACGCCGACAAGCTCGCGATCTTGGCCTCCGCGGGTCTACCCACTCGGTCTACTCGGGCCGGTAAGGACAACAACCCTGGCTCAAGCCCGGGGGTAACGAATGTGGTCCCGACGGAACGCGGTACCGGCGACTTGCGTCAGCGATAACCTCGGAGAACATCTACGGCCGAACCACGGGGCGGGGCAGGCCAATCCCATGTGCGATCGGAAACCATGGCCTGGGCGGGGTCACATGGGAGGAAGTTTGAATCGAACCCCGGTGAGCTCCTCGGAGATGTCCCAGAGGCGGCGGCCGGTCTCGGTGTCCCTCGCCGAGGGCGCCAGGTCCACGACCTTGGGCGCGCCACGCAGCTCGGCCATGCCGCCGGGTCGCCGTTCCGCGGCACTTTCCGCCGAAAGTTCCATATCTCGATTTTAGCATGAATCTTTAATAAAGAAAACAGAGTCACGCTCCACTAGACCCGGTGCCGTCCGCGCCGACGAATACCGGCGCGGGCGGCGACATCCGTTTCAGGAGTCACCGGAAGGGGCGGCCCATGGCGCCTGGTAACGACCGTTGAACGCCTGACCCCGAGCGGCACGCCGGAGATACTGGCCGCCACCACCACCACGGCGGCCTCCCCCCGGGTCCCTGATGTCGTTGGCGACGACCGCGCGGTGACCGTCTGCACAGGGAGCAGACCCAATCCCTGATTACCCAACGGGATCTTGCTGTGGTGAGACCTGGAATCAGCGGCCTGGCTTCAGGGGCGGGCGGCGTTGTGTGGCGCGGTCGGGTGAGGCAGCGCTGCTGGAGTGCCAGGATCCGCACCTTCGCGACTGAGCCGGCCGACACCGCCGAGGACGGCCGGCACGGTTAGCAAGATCGGCGAGTTGGGACGTCACAACCGCGAAAAGCCCAGGTCCGACGGCATGAGACACCTACCCAACGCTCGACCGGTGGACCATGTGTACCAGCATCCGAACCGATTGATCTTGGTTGCTGGCCCTGAAATCGCTGTCCGACCGGTCGCTACCCGGACCCTGACCAGGGACGATGCCCAGTGACCGCGCCGACCTCTACATTATCTAGCGAATCGAACACGTGTCCCGAATTCCTGGCGGCGTCGGACACTTCGGCCCGTCTCGTGACCGTGATCGTCGGCGTGGTGGTCGCGTTGATGTTCTGCTTCGGGTTCGGCATGTCCTCGCGCTCGGGCTGCATCTGGGTGTTCCGATGTGCATAGCGCCGCTGGTCGGCTGAGGAATGGTAGTGGAGGCAGCCGCTCCAAACAGTGACCTTGCCGGGTGATCGCGCTGACTAGAACATCATCGACAGAGGAGAGCAAGCGTTCCGAACGTCTGGCGGTCCGGGCATTTCTGGGCCGACAGGTGACCGTGATCATGGTCAGTGCGGCTGGTCGAGTTGGCTGGCGATGAGCGGGAACTCCGCCTTGAGGAGCGTTGTCAGTTGCTCCTGAAGGTCGCGCAGCGCGGTCGTGGCGATGCGCCACACGATGGACCAGTCGACGTCGAAGTAGGTGTGCACGGCGATGTTGCGGAAGCCTGTGACCGATCGCCACGGCACGTCCGGCCAGCGCGCGCGGATCTCGGGCGAGACTCGCCCGGCCGCCTCACCGATCACCAGGAGCTTCTGCGGAACGGCGCTCTGGATCAGGTCGCTCGCCGCGAACGCGATCTCGTCAACGTCCCGGACGAACGCCGTCGCGGCGGCCGCGGCTTCGATCATGTCGACGAGGTAGAGCTCGTCACGCCGCATAGAGAACCCTGGCCTCCGCGAGCACCTGGTCGCGGATGACCCATTTCAGCCGAGTCTTGGGCACCAGGTCGACGCGACGACCGACGATCTTCTCGAGTTCGTCTCGGAGATCGACGATCTCGAAGCCAAGCGTCGAGTCGGGCGCCAGCACATACAGCAGGTCGACGTCCGAGGAGTCGGTGTCGTCGCCGCGAGCCACCGAGCCGAAGACGGACAGCTCGGCGACGCCGTAACGCCGGCACACCTCGGCGATCCGGCTGTCACGCAGGTCGACGGTCACCCGACCATTATCGCCTCCAGACGACGATGACCGCACGACCC